>JBIKIK010000019.1:0-14191 GCA_044361655.1 Luteolibacter sp.
TGGCTAATGAGCGCGTTGCGGCGGACCGGGTCGAGCTCGCCGAAGATGTCATCGAGCAGGTAGACCGGTGTGGATTTGCCGGCGGTTTTGAGCTGTCGGCCTTGTGCGAGTTTGAGGGCGAGCGCGATCGTGCGTTGTTGGCCTTCGCTGGCGAAATCGGCGGCGGGTTTGCCGTCGATGCGCAGCGAGATGTCATCGCGGTGGGGGCCGACCACCGATTGGCGGGTGCGCCGTTCGCGTTCGCGGGCGTCGATGATGGACTGGTGGAGGTCGGGTCCGCTGGCCGGGATGTAATCGAGCGTGAGGGATTCGTTTTTGCCGCTGATGGCGGCTTGTGCTTCGGCAGCGAAGGGGTTGAGTTGCGCGATCATTTGCGCGCGGGCGCTGATGATTTGGCTGCCGTGTTCAGCGAGGATCTGGTCGTAGGATAGGATTTCTTTTTCGCGACCATGGCCTTCGCGCAGGAGCAGGTTTTTGGCCATCAATGCACGGCGGTAGCGTGCCAATGAACGGCGGTAGGCGGGGTCGATTTGAGAGCCGATGAAGTCGAGGTAGCGGCGTCGTGTTTCGCCGGGGCCGCGGACGAGCTCAAGGTCTTCATTGCCCATCCAGACGATGAGGCCGCCCTGCGCGAGGTATTCCGAGCGGCTGGCGCAGGGCGTGTTGTCCTGTTTGAGGATGATCCCGCTGCGGTTCCATTTCACCTGGCGTTCTTCGTTCCATGCGTTGCCGGCGATACCGAAGCCATCCTTGCCAAAGCGAGCGAGCGTGGCGAGACGGTGGCTGCGTGGGGATTGCAGTCGCACCAGCATGCAGATCGCTTCGAGGATCGAGGTCTTCCCTTGGGCATTGTCGCCGGTGAGGATGGCGCCGGCTTCGGGCGCTTCGAGATCGAGCGACTCAAAGCACCTGAAGTCCATCAATCGCAGCGAGCGGATCACGGGGTTTTTCATAACGCCGGAATTCGCGTGTGGAAAGCGGGCAATCGATGCGGACGGGCAAATTGTTTTTTTGCGGGAAATTTTCCGACTCGATCATTTTCCGTCTGGCTGGCAGATTCGGGCGTGGATTTGTTTTCGCGTTCCAAGCCTGTTGCGGATGCCGCCTTGTCGGTAACGCAACTTTTGCGGCGTATGAAGTTGGTTCTCGAGGGCGAGATTGGCGAGCTTTGGGTCGAGGGCGAGGTCTCGAATCTCAAGAAACAGGGAAGCGGGCATTGGTATTTTTCGCTCAAGGATGAAGGCGCGCAGATCCAGTGCGTAATGTTTTCCGCGGCGAGACGCGAGGGTTCGGCGGCATTGATGGATGGCGCGAAGGTGCGGGTGTTTGCTGAGGCAAGCGTCTACGAGGCACGCGGGCAATTGCAGGTCATCGTGAAGCAAGTCGAGCGTGCTGGGGCGGGGGGCTTGCAGGCGAAGTTCGAACAGCTCAAGCGGCGTTTGCAGGAAGAGGGATTGTTTGATGCGGAACGCAAAAAACCGCTGCCGTTTTTCCCGCGCGTGGTGGGCATCGTGACCTCCGAGTCGGGTGCGGCTTTGCAGGACATGCTGAATGTCTTGTCGCGGCGCGCGCCATGGGTGAAGGCGGTGCTTTATCCGGTGAGGGTGCAGGGAAAAGGAGCGGAGGTCGAAATCGCTAGGGCGATTGAAAGGATGGGGCGGCCGGATGATTTTGGTTTGCCGCGTTGCGAGGTTTTGATTGTTGGTCGCGGCGGTGGGTCCATTGAGGACTTGTGGAATTTCAATGAAGAAATTGTAGCGCGCGCGATTTCCGCGTGTCCGCTGCCGGTGGTTTCTGCGGTCGGGCATGAGATTGATTTCACCATTGCGGATTTTGTGGCCGACCTGCGGGCGCCTACGCCGAGTGCTGCGGCTGAGTTGGTGGTGCCGGATGCGGCGACTTTGAAGGTAAGGCTCAGGCAGCTTCGCCGCCGTGGTGAGCGCGTGGTCCATGAGCGAATTTTGCAAGGTCAGAGGCAGCTTGAAACTTTGCGTAGGGGTGCTTTGCAACGCGATGGCGAGCGTTTGTTGCGTGAGCCGGTGATGCGCTTGGATGCCTTGGCTGACAGGCTGATGGGTGCGCTTGAGTCATCGATGAACGCCTCGCGGGTGAAGTTGCGTGAGTTGGGTTTGCGACATCGGGGACATCATCCCGCGCGGGTACTTGAGCGCCGCGTGGAGTCATTGGCGGCGACGCGAAGGCAGTTTGATGTCGCCTGCGTGAATGCGATGCAGCTCAAGCGTGAGCGCCTGATGCAACTTGCGGGGCTGTTGCGCGCGCTCGGGCCGGAGTCGGCATTTCAGCGTGGATTTTCCATCACGCTTGATGCGCAAGGGCGCTTGGTGAGGTCGGCCCATGAGCTTAAGCCCGGCGATGAATTGCGCACGAGGTTTGCCGATGGTGAGACTCGCAGTCGGGTGCTTGGTGAATGATTCCGTGCGGCGTGAAATGTTTTTTGCGCTTAAATTTTCTCCACATCCGCGCGGATAGCCGGCATTGAAGGGTCATGGCAAATTTGCATGAGTTGGTGGAATTTCTCGATCGCGAGTTGAGGGTTTCGGAGATCGCCGATTACCCAGGCGCGATGAATGGCTTGCAGTTGGCCAACGAGGGTAGGGTCGATCGTGTGGTGGCGGCGGTGGATGCTTCGTTGCCGGTGATCGAAGCTGTGGCTGCAGGCGGACCGGGCTTGCTGATCGTCCATCACGGCATGTTTTGGCAGGGCGCGCAGCCGGTGAATGGGGCGTTTTACCGCAAGCTGCGCGTGGCGATGGAGGCGGGACTGGCGATTTACTCGAGTCATTTGCCCCTCGATGTGCATCCCGAGTGGGGCAACAATGCTTTGCTGGCAGAAGCGCTAGGGGTCATCGACCCACAGCACGACATTGAAATCAAAGGTTTGCGGGTTGGGCTCAGCGGCCGCTGGCAGGGCAGCCGTGAGGAGCTCAGGGCCCGGCTTGAGGAAACTCTTGGCGGGCGGGTGCACCTTTGCCCGGCCGGACCGGAGCAAATTTCGCGGGTCGCGATCATCACGGGCGGTGCCGGCAGCGAAATTGCAAAAATTGCTGAAATAGGGGCCGATGCCTTCATCACCGGCGAGGGTCCACATTGGAGTTATTGCCTAGCGGAGGAGCTGGGGGTGAATCTCTTTTACGGTGGGCACTACGCTACGGAAACATTTGGTGTTCAAAGAGTTGCGAAATTTATCGGGGAGCGTTTTGGGTTGTCGTGGAGTTTTTATGATCATCCGACGGGCTTGTAGGACATGGCGATTTCTCAGTGGACTGATAGAGGCGCTAGTGATGCGGTGGCAGACGCCTCGATGCGGGATTTTTGGCTGATTTTTTCAAATCATCACCAAATGCTTAAGATTTCCGATATAGTTGTTCTCTCGGAGAAAAAAAGATTGATTTCATGACGATTTTTGGGCGATATTCATCTCGTCAAGCGGGCATAGCTTAGTGGTAAAGCGCTATCCTTCCAAGTTAGACATGCGGGTTCGATTCCCGCTGCCCGCTCCATTTCAATTTCCCCAAATCGTTTCAGGTCCACATAAAAAATCCCTCCCATGAACCGCGCGAAATTCCAAGTACTACTGGTGGCATTGCTCATCAGCACACCTCTGTTCGCCGCTGAGTCTCCTGACTGCGGGAAGATTTCGCTGTCGGTCAGGGCGTCGGTGGAGTCGAACCTTTCGGATCTTCTTGAGATCGTTGCGAAGGAGGTTTCGGCCTCGCCCGATTGCGCTTGCGAGATTGTGAAGGCTTCGATCGAAGGTTCCGGCGCGAATGCCGATATGGTGGCTTCGATCGTCGAGTCAGCTGCCACGGCTTCGCCGGAAAACATGAGGCTCATCGCGCAATGCGCCATTGCCACCGTGCCGGACTCACTCGCGCAAGTCCAGGCGGTGCTCGCCAAGCTCGATCCAAACGCAGGTGAATCCGGTTACAGTTCCAAAAGCTCGAAGTCGGGCAAAGGTGGCACGGGCGACCAGAAGGCCGACGAAGGTGATAACCCGCTCGATTTCCCCGGTGAGGACCCCTACGGTCGCGTGAGCATTGGTGGCAGCGAAGGTGAAGGTGAAGGCGGTAGCGAAGGCGAAGGTGGCGGAACAGGTGGTACCACCGGCGGAGGTACCATGGGCACTGGTGATTCGGGCGGTGGAATTTTTGGCGGCGGCACCAGCGGTGGCGGCACCAGCGGGGGCGGCACCAGCGGTGGCGGAACCAGCGGTGGCGGAACCTTCGGTGGCGGAACCTTCGGTGGTGGCTCTTTCGGGGGAGGTTCCTTCGGTGGTGGCACCATTGGTGGTTTCGGTAGCGGTGGTGGAGGCGGTTTCGGTGGAGGTATTGTGCCGCCGCCTATTGTGCCGACACCGACAACAAATACCAATCGTTGATGCCTGAACCAGCAGTATCCTATTGATTCTCTATCCCTCTCAGTTCACCCACACCCACTCCAATGAAGAGCAAATTTCCTTTCGTATTCCTGCCGCTCTTGTTCACCACCGCTTTTGGTGCTGAAGGCCTTTATTACACCGGCACCGAGGCTCAGGAGTCTCTTCCGATCAAGTGGTTGGTCGGAGGAAGCTTGATTTATGACGATAATGTCAGTGCCGGTCAGACCAATGGGCCTGCGGGCAGCAGTTCCTCCTTGGCCGTCAATCCCTATGTCGGCGCCTCATTTGTGAGCCTCGCTCCGCAGACCACTTGGGATGTCTACGGCCGACTTGGGATGATTTATTATTTTGATGCTCCGGAAGGTATCGATGACTTGAATAGCCAGTCGCGTGTTGTGGTTTCGATGATTCATCGCTTCAGCGAGCGTGTGCGTTTCGTGAGCCGCAACTTCGTGGCCAATGAGCTTGAGCCGGATTACTCTTACGGCTTGGCCTCCTCGAGGCGATCGAGTGAGTTCATGAGCTGGAGCACGGACAACTCGCTCGGCTATCGCTGGACTGAGCGCTTCGGTACTTACACTGGCGTTCGTTTCAGCGGATCGAGTTATGATGATGATGCTTCTGGCAACCTGAGCGACCGGATGTCTTGGCAGGTTTACGAGCAACTTCGCTATCAGTACAGCCCGCAGACCGTGTTGATCACTGAGTATCGCTATGGTCAGACCTTGACCGACAGCATTGCCTCTGAATCGACTGATCAGTATTTCCTTGTGGGTGCGGATCATCGCTTCAGCCCCAACACCATCGGTACGGTCCGGACGGGTGCCCAGCTGCGCGATGTGGATGGGGGCTCCAGCGCAACTTCGCCTTACCTTGAGTTTGCGTTGAACAGCCAAATCAATCCCCAACTCCGAGTGGGTGCCTTCATGCGATACGGCATGGAAGGTGATGATACGGTTTTGAGCCCGGATGGCTTTACGACCGCATCATTCAACTACGATGAGCGTAACACCTTACGCTTTGGATTGACTGGCACATACCTCATTTCCCCAGATCTTTCGCTCAACAGCGGCGTCGATCTCATTCAGAGCAATTACGACAGTGGTCGTCTGGTTGGTGGCACTGCAACCGGCTCAGCTCCCAGCCTCTCCGAAACGACTTTCAACGCCTACATTGGCATGTCGGTGAAGCTTACCGATTTCCTCTACGGCAACCTCAGCTACAACTACAGTCAGGTAGTTTCGGATGTGAACGATTACCGTGAATATGACCGCAACCGTGTTTCGGTCGGTGTGTCTGCCGAGTTCTGAGCCCTTGCATCAACAAACACAAAACCATCCGATCATCCCGTTTGAAATCCGATTTCTAGGTTGTAAGCTCCCGCAATGGATCCGTTGCGGGAGTTTTCATTTCCTTTGAAAAGCTTCGAAACCGTGAAACTCTAGTCCATGAACACGACCTCCGTACAACAGAATGAAGCCATGCTCCACGCGGTGGACTATTGGCAGGTCATCAAAAACCGCTACGGCATCATTCTTCTCTCCCTGCTGCTGGTTTTCATGACGGCCGCGGTCATCACTTATGTGATGCCGAAAAAGTACGAAAGCGGTACAACCATTGAGGTCAAGCCGCGGGTCCCGGGTCTTTCTCCGCTTGGATCGCAGCTCAACGAGCTTGCCGGTACAGGGCGCATGACCGAGCAGTTCTTCGGAACCGAGTTTGAGAAAATCAAGAGCCGCAATTCGCTGGATAAGGTGGTGCAAAACCTCGAGCTGGTGAACCGCTGGGGCGTCGACAAGGAAACCGCTCTCAACATCCTCAAGGGTATCGTCAACACCCAGAACATTCGCGGTACCGACCTGATTTCGATTCGCGTGCGCCACACCAACAAGGTTGATGCGAGGGATGTTGCCGAGGAAGTGGCACGATCCTACCGACAATACCGGGCCGAGTTGGAAAGCCGCGATGCAGAAAATGCACTGCAAGAGCTCAACAAAGCGGTCAGAAACCAAGAGGACAAGGTTGAGGAGCGCCGCAAGGTGCTGGCTACGATCGTGCGCACCAAGGGCATCATTTATAAGGGAACCGACTCGTTTTACGGTCAGACCGGCGTGGACGAGGACCAAGGCGCAAGGACGGCGCTCGAGGCTTTCAACATGCTTGAGCAGGAAAAGCGCAAGCTTGAGAGCCAGATCAGCAGCCTTCTGAAATACGACAGCGATCAGTTGATGGTCTATGCGGCAGGCCTGGATTTGCCGGATAACATCATCCGCAACCTTTACCCGCAGTATCTGGAGGGCAAACGCCAACTCGACGGTCTGCGCATCAACGGACTTGGCGCGAAGCACCCGACCGTGCTGGCCGCCAATGACCAGATCCAAAACATGAAGCGCCAGCTCGACGAGGGTGTGGTCAATCTTCGTGCTACCCTCACCGCACAGCTCGATCTTGCGGCCGACCGCCTGAAGAGTGTCGAGGCCATGAAGGATGAGACTCGCGAAGAGGCCATCAAGCGCGGCTTGGATGCTCAGGACTATGTCGATGCCAAGCGTGATTTCGAAACCGACCAGGAGCTTTTGCAGACGATGAAGCTCAAGCAGATGGGTGAGACAATTTCCAGCAAGATGCCGCCCGAGACGGTGTTGGTGCACGATGCTCCTGTTATTTCCGAAAGCCCGGTCAGCCCGAATGTGACCTTGAACCTCGTGCTTGGCGCGGTGGTCGGACTCATCTTCGGCGTGGGCATTGCTTTCTTCCTTGAGTATCTCGATACATCAGTGAAAACCCTCGAAGATGTGGAAAGGTACCTTCAAGTGCCGGTGCTGGCGGTGATTCCCAAGGATATCAGCCTGCTCCATAGGCAGCGGGGATCGAGTCCCGACGCAGAGGCTTATCGGATTCTTCGGACGAACATCGAGTTCAACCGCAAGAACCCCGAGGACAACGCGATCACCGTCGTTTCCGGTGGTGCTGGCGAGGGTAAGTCGACGACGCTGATGAATCTTTCCTACATTTGCGCGCAGGGTGGTTACACCACGCTCATGATCGACGCCGACCTTCGTCGTCCGCGTTTGCATACCTATTTCGGCATCAACAACTCGGTGGGTCTTACCAATTATCTCACCACCGACCTGATGCTGGAGGATGTGATTTTGCAGACTCCGGTCGACAACCTGTACTTCATGCCATCCGGCATTCTGCCAGTTGATGCCGCAGGCATCCTAAACTCGCGCCGCATGTCCGAGCTGATGCAGGATGTGAAACAGCGCTTCGACCTGATCTTTGTCGACAGTCCGCCGATTCTCGGCGTGAGTGACGCGTCGGTGATCGCCAGTGAGGTCGACCTCACCATCATCGTCGTCCAGCATCGCAAGCTCCCGAGAAACATGCTTCTTCGGGTCAAGCAATCGATTGAGAATGTCGGTGGCAATGTTCTTGGTGTGGTCCTCAACAACGTCGATGTACGCAGCGACAGTCAGTATCAGTACTACACAAGCTACTACACCTACTACGCGCCATCGGAGTCGCAAGGTCCGCCTGTGATGTCCACATCCTCGGTTACGGCGACTGCCGCATCAACGGACACCAAGACAAAACCGAGTGCCACGGCCGCTAAGGATAGCAAGTCCGATTCGGATCTATACTAACCCGTCATACCAACACGCCCATGAGATTCAAATCCATCGCTTCTTTGTTTATCGCCCTGATATGCCTTGCCACTGGTGCATTTGCACAAATCCAAGCCGGGCGGGCGATCCAGATATCGGTGAGCGGTGTGCCAAGTGAGGAAAAAGGCCGGATCGATGCGATTTATCCGGTCTCCGAGTCGGGCATGATCAATGTTCCCTTCATCGGTCAGGTGCGGGCAGCGGGTTTGCGAGCTGAGCAACTGGCATCGGCTCTCGAAGCTCGATTCCGTGCGGCGGAAATTTACACCACTCCGACTTTTCAGGTGATTGATTCCAGTTCGAAGAGCATTGAGGAAAAGGTGGTGACGATTGGTGGCCAGGTGCGAAAAACCGGACCTGTCCCTTACAACAGGGGGCTTACCTTGTATCAGGCCATTCAGAATGCTGGTGGCCCGACGGAGTTTGGCAGCATGCACCGCGTGAAGCTGTATCGTGCCGGCACGCAGACCGAATATGACCTCACCAAGGGCGAGGCCATGAATGTTCTGCTGGAGGCCGATGATACCATCGAGATACCGCAGAAAAACGCCTTTGGTCGCTGATCTGCGGTGTTTCCCGATGCCCTTGAAAGAGTGGTGTCGGTGGCGATCAGCACGAAGCATCGCCGGTGATTTTTCAAGTGATTGAAACAGTCTCCTTACGATGTCGTTTTTCAAATGCTTCTTGCTCTTCGTGACGATGACGAGCGCGCTTTGCGCGCAGGCGATACCGAAAAGTTTTTTGAAAGCCTTGGAGTCCGAGGATTTCAAGGCGCGTGAGTCGGCGGAGTCCGATGTATTGTCGTGGGCGAGGAAGAACCCCAAGGCGGCGGTGGCGGAATTGCTGCGCCTTTCGTCGGATGCTGGCAGTCCAAGCCCTGAGGTGCGCGAGCGTTGCATGCAAGTGTTGCGTCAACTTGCGGAGGATGATTTCGCCAAGGAAGGCGATGGCTATCTCGGCGTGCGCATGAATGACCGGATGGTTCGGATGCCGGGCAACAAGCCCGATCGTTGGGCGGTGATGGTGATCGAGGTGGTGGCGGATTCCGCCGCGGCGAAGTGCGGGTTGAAGGCTGGGGACGCGATTGTGGGGCTGGACGGCCAAACATGGCAGCAAGAGGCCTCGAAGCCATTCAGCGAGCAAATTCGCAAGCGCAAGCCCGGCACGCGGGTGATGTTGAGGGTTTTGCGGGATGGGGCGCTTGAGGACTTGCGTGTTGAGTTGGGACGCCGACCTGCGGATGCGGACCAGCTCATGCCCGGCATGGATCCCGAGGAGCGGAAGGCCTTGGAGCAACAAGCCAAGGACGCCCATTTTCAACGCTGGTTGCTCGAAAAAAGAGGTCCGCGTTGATGCAAATGGTATTTTGGAAATCGACAAGCGCAAAAGCGATGGCAAGTTAAAACCCGCCAACCGGCACCTTTCATTCCCCCAAATCGCATGACATTTCATTGGCTTCGCAATACTCTCCTCGCGGCAGCGGCATTGGCATCGTTTGTTCCCCTCAAAGGCCAGCAGGCGGACTTCAACGAGGTCGGCCGCCAGATGTCGATCATGCTGCAAAACAGCCACTTCGCGCGGCTGCCATTTGACGAAGCTTTGGGCCGGCGTTTCCTTGATGACTATTTGAAGGATTTGGATTTCCAGCGGCTGTATTTCACGCAGGAAGATGTGGACCGTTTCAACGACGCCTACGGCAGCGAGATGCACAGCTTGATTTTGCAAGGCAAGAGCATGGAGGCTGCGACCACGATTTATGACATCTTCAAGGAGCGTGTTCGCGCGCGCGTGGAGCAGACTGAGAAGCTGCTGAACGGGAATGACTTTGATTTCACTTCCGAGGACAAGGTCATGATGAGTCGCAAGGATGCGGCATGGCCAAAGAATGAAAAGGATGCGGCAGAGTTGTGGCGCCTGCAGATCAAGGAGGCGGTTTTGGGCGAGGTTCTGCGTCGTGAAATGTTGGCAAAGATGGCCAAGGAGCAGGGCAAGGCAGATCCTGGCAGTGATGATCGCAGTCCGAAGGAAAAAGTTTCGCTTCGTTACAAACGCTTCCTCGCCAGCGTCGAGGATGTCGATAACGAGGAGGTCGCCAATTATTTCCTCAGCGCAGTGGCGAGAGCTTACGACCCGCACACCGACTACATGAGCGCTCGTGAAATGAGCCGCTTCAAAGACAGCATGAAGAACGAGCTCGTCGGCATCGGTGCCTTGCTTCAGGCGGAGGAAGATGGTGCCACCAAGATCATGGGTATCGTGGTCGGTGGCCCCGCTGATCGCGAGGGCAGCCTCAAGCTCAACGATCGGGTGGTGGGCGTGAATGCGCTCAATACCGAGAAGCCGGCGGACATGGTAGATATCATGTTCATGAAGATCGACAAGGTGGTGGATCTGATCCGCGGCAAAGAGGGAACCTCGGTGGCGCTCAAGGTCGAGTCGGCATCGGGCCCGCCAGGCGTGACCCGCATTGTCGTGATCAAGCGCGGCAAGGTCGAGATGAAGGATGAGCAAGCGGGCGGAGAGCTAATCGAAATTAAGAACGAGAAAAACCAGTCGAAAAGATTGGGTGTCATTGCGCTCCCTTCGTTTTACGCGGATTTCGATAATGGTGAGGTGAGCTGCGCCGATGATGTTGAGAAGCTACTCAAGCGCTTGATGGAGGAAAAAATTGACGGACTGATTCTTGATCTACGCAACAATGGAGGTGGTTCGCTCGATGAGGTCCGTCGCATGACGGGATTTTTCATGGAGCAGGGGCCGGTGGTGCAGGTCAAGGACACCCTTGGCCGCGTGCAGGTGAAGAATTCCGAGAACGGCAAGCCGATCTACACTGGGCCGATGGTGGTGCTGACGGATCGTAGCAGTGCCTCCGCGAGCGAGATTCTTGCGGGTGCCTTGCAGGATTTCAACCGCGCAGTGGTGGTCGGCGAGGCTTCGACCTTTGGTAAGGGCACCGTGCAGCAGCCGATGGATATCGGTCGCATGCTGCCACTTTTTTCAAACCGCAATGGTGCCGGATTCCTCAAGGTCACGATTCAGAAATTCTATCGTCCTTCAGGCTCATCGACGCAGATGGATGGAGTGGTATCGGATGTTGTGATCCCTAGCATCATGGACGGACTCGAGATTGGCGAATCCTTCCTGGAACATTCATTGGAGCACGATCTCATTCGCCGTGCGGATGATTTCAAACCGCTGGATGCCGAGACACTTTTCATTCCCAAGCTAAAGGAGCTAAGTCTTAAGCGCATCGATGACTGTAGGGACTTTGAGTATGTGCGTGATGATGTGCGAAGAACCACCGAGCGCATCAATGCGAACACGCTCTCACTCAACAAGGCCGAGCGTGAAAAGGAGCTCGCCGAGTCGGACGCGCGCCAGAAGGAACGAAATGCCGAGCGCCGCGAGCGCTTCGCGAAGGTTGCTCAAGAGGACAAGCAAAGATTCAAGTTTTACAAACTCACCCTCGATGACATCAAGGAAGGGAAAAAGCTCATGTCCTACGATCCTTCTGATGAGAGCGCTTCTTTTATGCGCCGTGCCAAGGACGAAACGGAGGATCTCGATGATTCGCCGAAGTGGCCGACCGGGCTGGACCCGATCAAGCGTGAGTCGATTGCGGTGATGCGCGATTTGGTTGAGCTATCGGAAAGCGCGCGGGTGGCGGGTTTGATTGAGTGAGATCGCATTTTTTACCTGCATTGATGGAGGGGATTGCGACGAATTTGGCGGAGGTAAGGCGGCGCATGGAAGCCGCCTGTCGCCGTGCTGGCCGCGAGCCCGGCGATGTCGAGTTGGTGGCCGTGTCGAAAACTTTTCCGGCAGGCGACATTGCCGAGTCGGTGAAGGCGGGTCAGCAGGTTTTTGGCGAGAGCCGACTGCAAGAGGCTGAGCCGAAGATCGATGCGTTGCCTGCTTCTTTGACTTGGCATTTTATTGGCGGCGTCCAGCGCAACAAGGTTCGGAAAATTTTGCAGAAGTTTGCTATCATTCATGCCATCGATTCGCTGCGACTGGCCGAGTATGTGAATGGTATTGCTGGAGAGTTGGGTCATGCGGCGGAAATTTTCCTGCAGGTCAATGTCGGCGGTGAGGCGAGCAAGGGCGGATTTGAGCCAGCGGTTCTGCGACAGGAGATTGGGAAACTGTGTGCGTTGGAGCATCTGCGGATCCGTGGGCTGATGTGTATTCCGCCAGCTGGGCCGGATGCGGAGTCGGCGCGGCGCTGGTTTGTTTCGTTGCGCGAGTTGCGTGATGAGCTTCAGACGATTTCGGGTCGTCAATTTCCCCAGTTGAGCATGGGAATGAGTGGTGATTACGAAGTGGCGATTGAAGAGGGTGCGACCCATGTGCGGGTTGGATCCTTGATCTTTGGTCACCGAAGCCGGAGGGTGGAAGGCGAGCTTGGTTGAGAGCCCAAAGATCATGACGGAAACTTTGCAACATGTGGCCATCATCGGGGACGAGTTTGCCTGCGTCTTTGGGGATTCATTCGAAGCGTATTTGCCATTGGCGATGCTGCGGCGTGCCTGCCCCTGTGCGGCATGCCAAGGTGAGCCGGATGCCTTGGGGCGGGTGGTGAGGCCATTGGTGGAGCACGGGCCGCGCGCATTCGAGTTGTCGCGCTTCGAGCAGGTGGGGGGGTACGCGCTGCAGATGTTCTGGGCGGATGGCCATTCGTCGGGGATCTACAGTTTCAGTTACCTGAGGAAGCTTGCGGCGATCGGGGAGGCTTGATAGAAAGCATTCTTGTCATTGATGTCGTGATATCCGCCCGAGATGATTTGGCCCATATTGGCCTGTTGGTGAGCCGTGAGCTTGAGTCCTTGCGATCGGCCGGATACGCAACCGTCGCGGATTTGCTCGACCATTTCCCCAAGCGTCATGAGGATCGTCGGCAGTTGGGCTTTGCGGTGAACTCTGCCAGTCCTGGTTCAATTTGTTTTCGTGCGGAGATCGTTGATACCACGCAGCGGCGCTTTGGTCAGAGCAAAGGGCTTTTCGAAGCGGTGTTGGTCGATGCGAATGGCGGTCTATTTGGTTCCGCGCGGGTCACCTGCCGTTGGTACAACATGCCGTTCATGAACAAGGTCCTTGCGGCGGGTCAGCAAGTGGTCGCGCATGGAAAATTGAAGGAAATCGACGGGCGTTTTTTCATCGATCATCCTGAGTATGAAATTTTGCGTGAGGATGATCTTGAGGGTGGATCCATTCATCTCGACCGGATCGTGCCGGTTTATCGAAACATTTCCGGCATCGCGCAGCGACGCTTGCGTGAGCTCATGCATGAGTTGCTTGGCTTAGTCGAGCCGACGAGCTTGGATGCCGGTATCGATGTCGGCAGCGGGATTGCGCGTTCCGATGATCTGCGTGCGGTGCATTTTCCCGAATCATTTGAAATCGCGAAAGCGGCGAGTCGCAGGTTTGCGCTCGAGGAATTTTTTGTCGTGCAGCTCAATGTGCTTTGGCGGCGTAAGAATCATCGTCGGCTCGAGGGGCGCACACATGGACGCAAAACAACCTTGCTGAAGAAATTTTACGCGAGCCTGCCATTTGATCTAACAGGGGCGCAGAAGAGGTCGATTCGGGAGATCATTGTGGACATGCGCGACCCGCGTCCGATGGCGCGCTTGATGCAAGGGGATGTGGGCTCAGGAAAAACTTTTGTCGCGATGGCAGCGATGCTGATGGCGGTCGACTCCGGCTCGCAGGCCGCGCTCATGGCACCCACTCAGATCCTTGCGGAGCAGCACTTTTTGACATTTCGCAGGTGGCTTGAGCCTTTGGGGATTCGCATCGCCTTGCGCACCGCATCGCGCGATGAGCGCACGCATGAGGATGATGAGTCGCATCCGCAGATGGTTATTGGCACGCACGCCTTGATCCATGGCGGTGGAAATTTTGAGGATCTCGGATTGGTGGTGATCGACGAGCAGCACAAGTTCGGGGTGGGTCAACGCGCGGCATTGATCGGCAGGGGCACAACGCCGGATGTGTTGGTGATGACTGCCACGCCGATTCCGCGCACGCTGACGATGACCTTGTATGGCGATCTTGATGTTTCTGTTTTGGATGAAAAACCGCCCGGGCGCGGAGAGGTGGTCACTGCGGTTCGCGTATTAGC
>JBIKIK010000159.1:0-4177 GCA_044361655.1 Luteolibacter sp.
CGCTTCGAAAGCGGCGCGCTCGATCTCGAAATGCCGGAAATCAAAATCCGCCTCGATGAAAACGGTCGCGCCTGCGGAGCTGATCCGGTCGAGCACATTCAGAGCCACCAACTCATCGAGGAATGCATGCTCGCCGCCAACGAAGCGGTCGCCCGCGTGCTTCGCCATCGGATGAAACCGTCGATCTACCGCATCCACGAAGATCCGGATCCATCGCGACTCGTCGATTACACCGAGACCGCCATCCTCCACGGCTACCGCCCCGGCGACCTCACCAACCGCGCGCACATTCAAAAGTTGCTCGACGAATCCAAAGGTTCGCCGGCCGAACACATCATCAAGCTCGGCCTGCTCAAAAGCCTCAAACGCGCCGCCTATTCCGCCGAACCGATCGGCCACTACGGCCTGGCCAAAAGCGACTACTGCCATTTCACCAGCCCCATCCGCCGCTACGCCGACCTCATCGTCCACCGCGCGCTCCAACCGCTGCTCGAAAACCCTCCGCACAAGCACGACCGCACCCCACCACAAGCGGAAATGCGCGAAATCTCACGCCACATTTCCGACACCGAACGCACCTCGGCCGAAGCGGAAGCAGAAACGAAACAAATCAAACTCTTCGATTACCTCTCGCGCGTCGCGGAAATGCACGACCCACACATCTTCCACGGGCTCGTCACCGATGTGCGCCCGATGGGCCTCATGGTCGAAGTCCCCGACATGGGCATCCGCGGCGTGGTCAAACGCGAAGACCTACCCGCCGGCCGCTGGCGCCTCGAAGCCCACCGCATGGCATGGGTCTCAACCGACGGCGTGGTGATCCAACTAGGCATGCGCGTCCCGCTCACGGTCACAGCCATCGATCGCGAAAAACGCTTCGTCGACTTCAGCGTCGCAGGCCCTCCCACCGGCAAAGGCATTCCGACACCAAAAAATTCCAAAACCCCACCCGCCAAAAAACACGCGAAGAAAAAAATCCCGCCACAAAAGCCTGCCGGTCCCACCAAAAACCGCAAGCCCCCGGGCAAATCGAAACACCGCAGGAGGCGCTGAAGCAAACAAGCAACCCAGTCCGTGGCAAGCAACCTCGATTTCATTCGCCGACTCCCTAAAACCGAGACCCACCTTCATATCGAGGGCTCGCTGCCGTGGCATCTGCTTCAAGCGGCCCATCCGGGAAAATACGAATCACCGCCCGCCTCATGGTCGCCGGAGTTTCGCTTTCGCAACTTCGCTCATTTTGAAACCGAATTGCTCAGCTATGCCGCCGATTTTTTTAACTCGCCCGATCGCTACCACGCCTGCGCAAAAGCGGTCTTCGAAGATGCCCTCACCCGCAATGTGCGCTACATCGAAACGAGCTTTGCCTCGGGCTGCATCGATTTCCTCAACCTCGATGGCCACGCCGTCTGCGATGCGATTCGCGCGGCTGTACCTGCCGGCCTCGAAGTGCGGATCTTCCTCGGCATTCATCACGATGGCTACACCGCAAAAATGTCGACCGTGCTTGAGGACGCGCTCACATGGAAAAATCTCGATGGCATCGATCTTCATGGCGCCGAGGATGTCCCGGTCGGCGACTGGGCACCCGGCCTCTGGCAGCGCGCCCGCGATGCGGGAAAATTCACCAAGGCCCATGCCGGAGAATTCATGGGACCCGATTTCATCCGCTACGCGATCGAGACCCTCGGCGTCACCCGCATCGAGCACGGCACCCGCGTGATCGAAGATCCGTCATTGATCTCACTCATTCGCGATCGGGGCGTCGCACTCGACATGTGCCCGATCAGCAACCTGAAGCTCGGCGTGGTCCCCTCCGCCCAAGCCCACCCGATCCGCCAACTGCTTGACGCCGGCATCAACTGCACGGTCAGCACTGACGACCCGATCAGCTTCGGCAACCACATCGAGGACGAATACCACCTGCTCGCCGAGGACCTCGGATTTTCTCACGACCAACTCGCCGAAGTCGCCAAAAACGGCTTCAAGATCGCACTCGCCCCAGCCGATTGGCGCCAGCAACAAATCCGCCAAATCGACAGCCTGCTTGGCTGAAATCGGGCCAATTCCCGCGCGAAGCGACATTTTCCCGAAATCCCCTTTTTTCGGATTGCCACCGGCGGCAAATCCCCCCAGTCTCCCCGCCCCCGCGAATCCCTAACTCCTTTACCGCGATGTCCAAGCACAATAGCCTCAAGTCCAACGCCTCGGTCGGCGGCAAACGCTCCGTTCTCAAACGCTTCGAACGCGTCAAACTCCTCAAAGAGCGCGGCGAATGGAAGTCCGGCCGCTCACCCCTCGGTCTGCCAAAGACCAAACACGAGGGTTGATCCATCCCCGTCCATTCCCTCTCAAACGCGCGGAGCCCCTTGGGTCCCGCGCTTTTTCGCTTGAACTCTCGGCGTCATGAACGAAGGCACACGCCTCAACAAATTCCTCGCCTCTTGCGGCATCGGCTCGCGCCGCAAATGCGATGAGCTGATCCAAGCCGGCCGCGTCGAGGTCAACGGCAACCCATGCCTCAACATGGGCACGCGCATCGGCCCTGGCGACCATGTCCGCCTCGATGGCAAACGTGTCACGCCGAAGGAAACGATCACCGTCGCCTTCAACAAACCGCGCGGCTATGTCTGCACCCGCGAGGATGAACTCGGCCGCGACACGATCTACGCGCTGCTGCCGCACACCATGCATTCCCTCCATCATGTCGGCCGACTCGACCGCGACTCGGAAGGCCTGCTCATCCTCACCAACGACGGCGACCTTTCGCAGCAGCTGATGCACCCATCGAAGTCCGTGGAAAAGGAATACCTCGTCACTTCGAACCAAGCCTTCGAAAACGCCCACCTCGACCAGTTTCTTGAAGGCGTCTACACCCCCGAAGGCAAGCTCAAGGCCAAGTCCATCGAGCGCCTCTCGCCACGCCGCCTAAGCATGGTCCTCGACCACGGCGCCAAGCGCCAGATCCGCGTGATGTTCGACACGCTCGGTTACCAGGTCACCAAGCTGCTGCGCGTACGCATCGGCAGCCTTTGGCTCGGCGATCTCGAGCCCGGCCGCTGGGCGATTCTCAACCAGGTGGAAATCAAAATGCTTTTGGGCGAATCAGGCTCGGAAAAGCCTCAATCCGGCCGATCCGGCGCACCAAAAAAAGGCGGCGGCAAGCGCTTGTGACAGCTTGCCGAACGGGCAATCACACCCTAATCTCTACGGCAGCTCGGACATTCATCTTTCCACATCATGAGTTCGAAAAAATCCAAAAACAACGAAACCGCCCACCTGCCGAGCAAGGAATTTTCCGCCAGTGCCCGCATCCCATCGATGGCGGCTTACAAAAAACTCTACAAGGAATCGATCGAGAAACCGAACAAGTTTTGGGCACGCGAAGCCAAGGAACTCGATTGGCGCAAAAAGTGGGACAAGGTCCTCGATTGGAAAACGCCCTTCGCGAAGTGGTTCACCGGCGGCAAATTGAATGTCTGCGAAAATTGCGTCGACCGCCATGCGAAAGGCGCGCGCGCCAACAAAGCCGCCATCATTTGGGAGGGCGAACCCGGCGACAAACGCGTCATCACCTACGCGCAACTCCACCGTGATGTCTGCCGCTTTGCCAATGTGCTCGAACAACGCGGCGTGAAGGCTGGCGATCGCGTGCTCATTTATTTGCCAATGATTCCCGAGGCGGTGGTCTCGATGCTCGCCTGCGCCCGCATTGGCGCCGTGCACACGGTCGTCTTCGGCGGCTTTGCCTCCGAGGCCATCGTCGATCGCCTCGAAGACTCAGGCGCCAGCATGGTAATCACTGCCGATGGCGGATGGCGCCGCGGCAAGGTCGTCGCGCTCAAACCCGCCGTCGACGAAGCACTCAAAAAATACAAAGGCGTCAACAGCGTCATCGTGGTCAACCGCTGCAACAACCCGGTCACGATGCAAGCCAAGCGCGACACCTGGTGGCACGAGGAAATAGCGAAAGTTTCCGCCAAACACGCGGCCAAGGCTTTCGACTCCGAACATCCGCTCTTCGTGCTCTACACCTCCGGCTCGACCGGCAAACCCAAAGGCATTCTCCACAGCTCCGGCGGCTATCTCACCGGGACTTACTCGACCACGAAGTACGTCTTCGACATGCGCGATGAGGATGTCTACTGGTGCACCGCCGATGTCGGCTGGATCACTG
>JBIKIK010000160.1:0-4106 GCA_044361655.1 Luteolibacter sp.
CTTTGATTTCGACCTTGTCGGTGCGATCCATGAGTTTCTTGAGCGCGTTCATCGATGGCAACAGCGCCTTGTAATCGAGCAGGCAGGTCTTGAAGTAAAAATCCTCGAAGGCCTCGGTGCTCATGCCCGCTTGTTGCGCCATCGACGCCGAGGGCCAGCGCAGCACGCACCACTTGGTCTTCTTGACGCGGTGGTCGAGCACCGGGCGCATGTGCTTCATCGCCAAACGCATGCGGTCGGGCGGGACATCGGAATTCTCCGCGATGTTGTGTCCGCCGCGCAGCGCGATGTAAGCATCCATGTCTTTCATTTCCGCCAGCAGGTGCTTGGAAATGATGCCGTACTGCGTGTCGTCGGCACCCATCAGCATTTCGCGCGAAAGGCGGCCGTGGTGGACGCGCAGGATTGGCGTGGCACCGCGGGCGCGGGTTTCACGGATCAGGGCAAGGCCGATCGAATCGGGCACATCGTGGAGGTCGATGAGGACCTTGTCGCCTTTCTTCAGTGAGGTCGAATAGCGGGCGAGTTGGCGGGCGAGTGCGTCGATGCGGGCGTCGTGCATGGGTTCTTTGATAAGAGCGGAGTTTCAAGTTTCAAGTTTCAAGTTTTCAGTTTCGGCGCGCTGCAATTGGCGGTGTGTGATTTGACTGTCGCGCGGCGCTGGCGGACCTCACAACCAGGCATGATGCCCAACATCTCAGCGCTTTCTTTCGCTGCCTATGGCGGCTAGATTCCGATCGTGCGCAAGCTCACCCCGGAACTGCTCGACCATCTGCCGCATGACGATCCGGGTGCCATGCGCTCCCGCCGCGATCTCCGCCGCATCAACCGCTTCATGGGCAATGAAAGCTGGATCACCTCGGTGATGCCCAAACGCGCCAACCACATCACTGAGATCGGCGCTGGTGATGGTCAGCTCATTTTAAAAATCGCTCAACAACGCCCGGAGGTCGAAATCACTGCTTACGACCTTGCGCCACGCCCTGCGCGTATTCCTCATTCGGTGAAATGGATCGAAGGCGATATTTTTTCACAAGAACCGCCAAGCCATGGCGGCACCCTGATCGCTAACCTATTCCTACACCACTTCACCGATACCCAACTCGAAACCCTTGGCGGATGGATCCGCAATTTCCAAACGGTCATCATCAACGAGCCTCTCCGATCTCGGCTGCCAATGCTCCTGGGAAAAATCGCCGCACCATTCGTGCATCCGATCACCCGGCACGATATGCGGGTGAGTATCGAGGCAGGCTTCGCACCCGGTGAACTTACCAAAACTCTGAAACTCGAGGAACAGGGTTTCAAATTTCGCGAAATGACGGACTGGCGGGGAGCGATTCGTGTGTTAGCGTCACGCGTTTGAGCGAAACGATTACCATCAACGGAGGCGGCCTCACAGGCCTTTCCCTTGCCATCGCCCTCCGTAAACACGGTGTGGATGTCACGCTCCATGAAGCGGGCACCTACCCGCGCCACCGCGTCTGCGGCGAATTCATCTCCGGCGTCTCGCGCGAAACATTGGAGACACTCGGGATCGCCGATGCCTTGATGGACGCAAAACACCACCGCAGCGTCGCATGGTTTTCTGGAAACGATCACCTTCGTGACAACCTCCTGCCCGAACCCGCACTCGCGATCTCCCGACACCTGCTGGACGATCGACTCCAGAAATCTGCCATCGCTATCGGCGTAAATTTACAAACGAAATCGCGACGCCAAATGACCCCCAAGGCACCCGGCGAAGTCTGGACCGCGGGGCGCAAACCCGCGAAGGGCAAATGGATCGGCCTCAAGGCGCATGTCCGCGGCATCAACCCCAAGGCCCAGCTTGAAATGCATAGCGGGCCGCTCGGATACCTCGGCGTCACACCGGTCGAGGACGGCTGGTTCAATGTCTGCGGCCTGTTCCGCATGCGCCGCGACATCGATGCACGGCACAAAGAACTGCTGCCCGCCTACTTGTCAAAAAACGGCAATACGGAAATCGCTCGGCGCATCTCAACCGCGGAGTGGCGCAAAGGATCGTTCACCGCCGTCGCAGGCTTTGCGCTCGGCCTTCAAGCAACAACCCCCGGAATGCTCTCGCTCGGCGACTCACACGCGATCATACCGCCCTTCACCGGCAATGGCATGACCATGGCCTTCCAATCCGCCGAGACCGCACTCCCTCATCTCGTCGCCTACGCAAACGGAGAAATGACATGGGACGAGGCATGCGCGCAGATTGCAAAGCAACTGCACACACGCTTCGAAAAACGACTCAAGTCCGCAAAGCTCATCCATCCTCTTCTTTTCCACACGCTCGCACGCCCTCTCCTCAAACACGCCCCGCTCAAGCCCATCCTCAGCCTTATTCGATAAAATGTATCTCCGCTCCCTCGCCACCGCCACCCCGCCACACAGCTTCACCCAAGCGGATACTTGGCGGGCTCTCCAATCCCATCCGGACTTCAGCACACTCAAGCCCCGCTCAGTTTCTCTCTTGGAAAAAATCCTCAACAATAGCAGTTCAGGCATCTCCACCCGCCAATTCACCACCGCCGATCTCGGCTCCGTGTTTGACCAAGGCGCGGAGGACCTCAACCGATCCTTCGAAGCTCACTCGCCGGCCCTTGCCACCGAGGCCCTCACCAAGGCCCTTGCCAAGGCCAACCTGCACGCGGAAAAAATCGACGCCCTCTTTGTTTGCACCTGCACCGGCTATCTCTGCCCCGGCCCTTCGAGCCACATCGCGGAATCCCTAGGCCTGCGCCCCGACGCCTATCTCTGCGATCTCATCGGTCTCGGCTGCGGTGCCGCCATCCCCACTCTCCGCGCCGCCCACGGATACCTCGCCGCAAACCCCTCACAAACCGTCGCAGTCGTCGCAGTGGAAGTCTCATCCGCTGCATTTTACATCAACGACGAACCCGGCGTGCTCATTTCACTATGCCTCTTCGGCGATGGCGCCGCAGCCGCCATCCTCACCGGCAATGCAAACTACGATGATTGTCGTAGTTTCCATGGATTCGACACCCATCATGTCCCTGCCGAACGCGAAAAAATCCGCTTCGTAAATTCTGCCGGCAAACTCAAAAACCAACTTCACCGCAGCGTGCCCGAACTCGCTGCCAAAGCGGTCTCCACGCTTTACGCAAGACTCGAAAAAAGGCCCGACCAAATCATCGCTCACTCCGGTGGCCGCGATGTGATCGAGTCCATCGAATCCGCGCTGCCATCTTTTCAGCTCACCGAAACCCGCGAAGTTCTGCGCCGCCACGGCAACATGTCTAGCCCCTCGGTCCTCTTCGCGCTCGAAGAAAAAATTCAAAACTCCCCCCGAAACGAATCACTGTGGCTCACCGCCTTTGGCGCCGGCTTTGCCGCCCATTCCTGCCAATTTTCGCTACCTTAGCTTACGGTCTCACCTCAGGCCACGGACGACGCCGTGAATCGCAGATCTAATTTTACATGATCAAAAACGCTTTGCGTGTCGGGTGATCCGATTTACACCATGGGCATGGTGTTGGGCGTACTTGGTTCCGGGTCGGGTTCAAACATGCAGGCGATCCTCGATGCGATTGATGCGAAGGAGCTTGATGCGCGGATCGCGTTGGTGCTTTCGGACAAGCCGGATGCTTTCATTCTGGAACGGGCGAAGCGGCGGGGGATTGAGACCGAAGTGATTGATTGCCGTGGTTATGCCACGCGGTTCCCCGATGAGGCGCAGCAGGAAACGGCCGAGAGGCTCAAGGCAGCGGGCGTCGAGCTGGTATGCCTTGCGGGATTTTTGCGTTTGGTGAAGCGGCCTTTGCTCGATGCTTTTCCGCAGAGGATTCTCAATATTCACCCATCGCTGTTGCCGGCCTTTCCCGGGCTTGAATCATGGAAGCAAGCGCTCGATGCGGGCGTGAGCGAAACCGGATGCACCGTGCATTATGTCGATGAGGGCATGGATACCGGTCCGATCATTTTGCAGAAACGCGTGCCGATTTTGCCTGACGACAGCGCTGAATCATTGCACGCACGGATTCAGGTGGTCGAGCATCGCCTATATCCCGAGGCGATTAAGATCGTTGGTCGATAAAAGGAATCACTCGAGCCCGCGCTCGGCGACTTCGTCT
>JBIKIK010000161.1:0-4103 GCA_044361655.1 Luteolibacter sp.
CCACTGAACGAACCAGCCATGAAACGCGCGCCCGCCATACTCATCAGCATCGTGGTGTTTGCCTTGTTTGCGGCGTTTTTCATTTACCCGGCAGGCATGATCGTGAAGCAGGCCTTTGAAGGCAAAGACGGCTTCACGCTCGAATTTGTGTCGGCGGTTTTGCGCAATCCGATTTACCGCGAAGGCTTGTGGAATTCTTTCGCACTAGGGCTTGCCTCAACCCTGGCAGCGATCGCGATCGCGTTTCCTCTCGCGCTGATCGGCCACCGCTACAGCTTCGCTGGCAAGAACGCGCTCTCGGTGCTGGTGCTTGCGCCGATGATCCTGCCCCCCTTCGTCGGTGCGGTCGGCGTGAAACAAATGCTCGGCGTGAATGGCGCGCTCAACGCGGGGCTGATCCATCTCGGCCTGATGGACCCGGCCACGCCCTTCGACTGGCTCGCCGAGGGGCGCTTCATCGGCATCGTCGCGATGATCGCGCTGAACCTTTACCCGATCCTTTACATGAACATTGCAGCGGCGCTCTCGAATCTCGATCCGGCAATGGAGCAGGCGGCGGAAAACCTCGGATGCCCGCCGTGGAAAAGATTTTTCCGCATCACCCTGCCGCTCGCGATGCCCGGCGTCTTTGCCGGCGCATCGATTGTTTTCATCTGGGCCTTCACCGAACTCGGCGTGCCGTTGGTGTTCGATTACTCGCGCACCGCATCGGTGCAAATCTACGATGGCATCAAGGGCCTTGATAAAAATCCGATTCCTTACGCACTCACCACGGTGTTGCTGATCGTCGCCGCTGCAGTCTTCGCGATTTCGAAATTCGTCATCGGCCGATCACTGCTCGGCACCGCGCCCCGCCCCAAAACGCGCAGCAACGCAACGCACATCGGCGGATGGAAAGCACTAGCCTGCGCACTGTGTTACCTCGCGATCTTCTTGCTCGCTGCATTGCCTCATCTCGGCGTGATCCTCCTTTCGTTTTCAGAACGCTGGTACGGCACGGTGATCCCCGATGAGTTGACCGCCCGGCATTACCTCGAAGCGCTTGGCAGCGGACTGGTCGTGCCATCGATTCAAAACAGCCTGCTCTATGCCGGATGCGCGACCTTGCTCGCATTGGCCATCGGCATCGGCGTGGCATGGGTGGTGGTGCGATCGGATTTGAAATCACGCAATCTGCTCGATGCGATTGTGATGCTTCCCCTCGCGGTGCCCGGCCTCGTCATGGCCTTCGGCTATCTGGCGCTTTCACAGGATGGCAAACCCTTCCATTTCCTCGTCGGCGCAAATGGAAGCCCTTTTCTGCTGCTGGTGATCGCTTACGCCATTCGCCGGCTTCCCTACATTGTGCGATCCGCCGTGGCCGGACTCCAACAAAGCAATCCGATGCTCGAAGAAGCAGCTCGCTCGCTAGGTGCATCAAGCGCACGCACGCTGCGGCGCATTTCACTTCCGCTCATAGGTGCCAACCTCGCCGCAGGAGCGATCCTCGCCTTTGCATTTGCGATGCTCGAGGTCAGCGACAGCCTCATCCTTGCCCAACAAACCCAACATTTCCCGATCACCAAAGCGATATTCACTCTGCTCAGCACGCTTGGAAATGGCACCGAACTCGCAGCCGCGCTCGGCGTTTGGGCGATGTTGTTTCTATCCGTCGCCATCATGGGCGCCGCCATCCTCGCCGGAAAACGCGGCGGGCTTTTCAAGCTTTAGGAAGAAGTTTCCATTTAATAGGCAGGGACCTTTGTCCCTAAAGGTCCGTCTGATGAATCGTCTTTGAATCGATTTTTCAATGGCTATTCAGAACATGGAGCGGGACGCTCCATGGACGGCTTGGAGCAAGATGCTCCAGCTACATGAAGAGGTGTCCCGCAAGATGCGTGACACTGCCGGCGGGACGCCGGCGCTCCCCTATAAAAAATCGGTGCAGCGAGGCCGCGTCGCCTTACCGAAGAGGACCGTTGCGGAATGCCTTGTCGCCCTGGCGGCAATTTTTCAAAACCGCGAAGCGGACTTGGCATGGCCGGAGGGTAGCATAGTCAAAACGGTCCCTGCCTATTAAGAAGCAGCCGCCTCATACTCTATTTTCTGCTTTCAAATTTCAGCTTTCTTGCCCCCTCCCTCTCCACGCGTGCAGTAAAAACAAGGCTGCAAACACAAACATGAAGAGCGAGAAAAACTGACCGCGCGTCAGGCTTCCAACGAGAGCGGCATCGGGCTCGCGAAATTGTTCGCCCAAAATCCGGAACCCGGCATAGAGCGCGAAAAACAAACCAGTGAGGAGGCCATCGGGCGCATTTTTATATCGCGTGCGGACCCACCACAAAATGGCAAATAGCAAGGCACCTTCGAGCAAGGCCTCATAAATTTGCGAGGGATGCCGCGGTGGCAAAAAGTCGCCTAGCGTTTGCGAGACTTCAGGATTTTTCCTCGCAACAGCGATCAGCGTTTCCATCGATTGGGCATCGGCGAGACTCGGCTCAATTTCCGCGCAAGCCTGCCAAGCATCACGCTGCACGGACTCCGGCTCCTTCATCAGCGAAAGCGGAAATCGCACCGCCCACGGCACCACACCTTCGACAATGCGACCATACAACTCGCCATTGATGAAATTTGCAACACGCCCAAAAAACAAACCAAGCGGCGCAACCACGCAAAGCCCGTCGCCGAGGCCGGTCCATGTGACCTTTTCTTTCTTTGCGTAAAACCATGTGAAGATCACCAAGCCAAGAATTCCGCCATGACTGGCCATGCCACCTTCCCACACACGAAAGATCATCAGCGGATCCGACAAGATTTTCGACCACCCCTGTTCCGGGAGTTGATAGAAAAGCACATATCCAAGACGACCGCCGAGAAAAACCCCGAACATCGCCGCGGCCGCAATGAAGTCGGCTGTCTTCTCGGGTTTGAGCACCCACAAGCCGCGCCGCGCGAGATGGCGAAGCAGAAGGAATCCCGCCACAAAGCCAGCCAGATACGCGAGACCGTACCAGCGAACCGCAAGATTTCCATAAATCGGCAGCGCGACCGGATTCAGATCGTGGATGTATTGGGCGATCACGCGACAAGACCACACCATCGGCCGACCGCATGCAAGCCGACATCATCGACCACTCGCGACGAAGGGCCTTGAAATCCGCCACGGGGAAAAGATACTTGAGGCGTGCAGCAAGCGGATCTTTTTGCGAATCAGGATGCCCCCTCGCCCGAGAAGCGGGTCATGGACTTGCGCCAACAACTCGACCACCACAACCGCCTGTATTACAGCAAGGCGACGCCGGAAATTTCCGATGCCGAATACGACCGGCTTTTCCGCGAGCTCGAGGAACTCGAACGCAAGCACCCCGAGTTGCACGATCCGGATTCCCCCACCCTGCGTGTAGGCGGCGAGCCGATCGAAGGCTTTGAAAAAGTGCGCCACTTGGTGCCGATGCTCTCGATCGACGATGTCTTCGAGCTCACACCCGAGGCCTTGGAAAAATCTCCGGGCACGCGCGCCGAAATAGAACTGATCGAGTTTTACCAACGCGTCCGCAAAGGCCTTGGCCACGATGATGTCGCGGTCACGATCGAACCAAAGATCGATGGTGTCGCGGTCTCGCTCGTCTATCGAAACGGCAAGCTCGACTACGCCGCCACCCGCGGCGATGGCACCACCGGCGATGACATCACCCACAATGTTCGCACAATCCGCAGCATTCCGATGGAGCTAGCATGTACCAAGGCACCATCCATCCCACCGCTGCTCGAAGTGCGGGGCGAAATTTTCATGCCCAACGAGGCCTTCGCGGCGATGAATGCCGAGCGCGATGAAGCGGGACTGCCGACATTTGCCAATCCACGCAATGCCACTGCCGGCACGCTGAAACAACTCGACCCGAAGATCGTCGCCAAAAGGCCTCTCGCATTTCTCGCCCATGGCATCGGGGCCTATGAAGGTCCGGCGCTCGAGACCGAACATGATTTCCACTCACTGCTCGACGCCCTCGGCATCCCGCGCAACCAACCGGTGATCGATGCGCACGATCTCGAAAGCACGCTCAAAGCCGTCGGCCAGATCAACACGCTGCGGCACGAACTAGACTACGGCACCGATGGTGCGG
>JBIKIK010000162.1:0-4102 GCA_044361655.1 Luteolibacter sp.
GTGATCGGAACCTCGCGCGCGCGGCCATGAATTCCCATGCGATGCGCACGCACTTCGCTTTGAGCGGATCGCCGAGGTGAAGTTTCTCGCGCGGCTCGACGATGAGTCCGAGCGTGCCGAATGGCGCGATGAGTTGTGATGTTGCCGACCAATGGATTTCGGGCTGATGCAGGTTGGCGATGAATGGATACGAGGCGAATCCCAAGGCTTCGGATTGAGCGATCATGTCTTCGCGATGGTTGATCACATGATGCGCGCCAAGTTGCTTGCACCATGCGATCGTTTCCGGTCGCGAAGCAGTGGCGATGACGGTGAGCCCGGCATCGCGTGCGAGCGGAATGAGCGCCGAGCCGACGCCGCCCGCGCCATTGATGATCAGAATCGCCTTGCCGCGATCCTTGCCATCGGGGCTTACGCCCATGCGTTCGAAGAGCAACTCCCATGCGGTGATGCCGACCAGCGGTAGTGCTGCGGCTTCTTCGAATGTCCAGTTGCGCGGCTTGTGCGCGACGAGTCGGGCGTCAACCGCTTGCAGCTCGGCATTGCAGCCGGGGCGTGTGAGGTCGCCAGAGTAAAAGACCTCGTCGCCGGTCTTGAAATCGCGGACATCGCTGCCAATTTCGATCACCGTTCCCGCCGAGTCCCAACCGAGAATGCGCGGTGGTTCTTGATTCGTTTCGCCAAGTGATTTACGAACCTTGGTATCCACCGGATTCACCGCACAGGCGTGAATGCGAACGATCAGATCGCCCGGACCGGGAGTGGGGTCTTGTGCCTCGAATTCCACCAAGCATGCGGGGTCCGAGGTGGGTAGAAATTTGCGTGCGCCGATGGCTCTCATCGAAGGCATTCAAGCGGCAAGTGGCCGCTCATGGCAACAGCGGTTTCAAGCCAATCCAAGGACATCAAGGCACCAATGTCCGTCGGGTATGAGAATATTTGCGAAATTCATGCCTTCTCGAGCCATATCGAGCATTGGCGTGTGGGGATTTTCGTGCGATGCTTGTTGCATGGACTTCGCAGAGGTCACCTGTCCGACATGCTTTGAGTTTTTCGAGGTGGCGGTGCCGCCGCCGGAGGAGCAGCCTGCGGAGGTAGATTACGATTGCGAGGTATGTTGCCGGCCGATGGTGATCGTGTTCAACGGCGATGAGGTTTACGCGAAGGGCTTGGGCGAATGAAGAAGGAGCCTGATCCATCGTTTGCGCCGCCGGGTGCGCGATATTCCGGTTTGCTGCCGCAAAAGGGATGGCCGGTGCGCAACTTGAGATTTTTACGTCATCGCGTCGTGCCTGGCATGTTTCGCCGTCGCGCGGGCAATGTGCTCGAGCCGGTGCTGGCGCCGCCGGAGGATGGCAAGGTGCGCGTCACATGGATCGGGCACGCGTCCTTTTTCCTGCAGTTTGCCGGGCACTCGGTGATCGTTGATCCAAACTGGGCGAAGTGGCACGGGCCGGTGAAACGCCATCGCCAACCGGGACTCGATCTGCATGGCGTGCCGGAGGTCGACCTGGTGTTGGTGACGCACGCGCACTTCGATCACTTGCACAAACCAAGCCTCAAGATTCTGCAGGCCCGCGAGGGGATCGTGGTGCCTCAAGGCAGCGGATCGTTGGTGAAAAAACTCGGGTTTCCCGCGACCTATGAGATGAGGGTTTGGGATCAGCTGCAGTTTGATCAACTCGAAATCGTCCACACGCCGTCGCATCACTGGGGCGCGCGTTTCATTCACGACACGCATCGCGATTACGGCGGCTACATCGTGCGGGCCGGCGGCAAGAGCGTGTTTCACTGCGGCGATAGCGCGTACTTCGGCGGCTTCGCAGAAATAGGCGTAAAGCACAACATCGACATCGCGTTGATGCCGATTGGTGCCTACGAATCACCGAGCGGGCGCGATGTGCACATGAACCCGGAGGAGGCCGCGCGCGCCTTCATCGACCTCAACGCGAAATTGCTCATCCCGATGCACTACGGGACTTTTCCGCTCGGCAACGAGCCGCACAACGAGCCGGTCGAACGCCTGCTGGCGGAAGCCGACCGCCTCGGGATCAGCGAGCAGGTGTTGGTCCCGGAAGAAGGGGTCGGAATCGAGTGGTAAAATCCGCGGGCTGTGCGAAGTTGTCGGCCTCGTGAAATCATCCGCGATCAAATCCTGCTGGATGGCGCTGCTGGGCATGTTGCCGCTGCTGGCCTCCTGCGAACCCGACAAGAAACCGATGAACGATCATCCCGCCGCGCTGCCGCAAGTTCCCGAGAATGCCGAAATCGCGACTCTGGGCGCGGGTTGTTACTGGTGCATCGAGGCGGCTTTGAAGCAGATCGATGGCGTGTACTCGGTGACCTCCGGTTTCATGGGTGGTCATGTGCTCAACCCGACCTACGAAGATGTATGCGGTGGCGACAGCGGTCACGCCGAGGTCGTACGGGTGGTTTTCGATCCAAAAAAAATCAGCTACCCCGCGCTGCTCGACTGGTTTTGGAAATTGCACGATCCCACCACGCTCAACCGCCAGGGCAATGATGTCGGCACCCAGTACCGCTCAGTGATTTATTTCCATTCGGAGGAACAGAAAAAGGCAGCCGAGGCCTCGAAAGCGGCGGCTGGGCCGAAGTTTGATGACCCGATCGTGACCGAGATCAGTGCCACGTCGGAGTTTTACCCGGCGCCAGAGTACCATCAGGACTATTATTTCCAGAACAAGTCCAAGAACCCGTATTGCCGCTTTGTGATCGAGCCCAAGCTCAGAAAGCTCAAGCTCGACCATTGAGCCCGGCGCCCTGCTTTTTTCGGGGCTTGGATATTGGGGAAATGCTGGCAATTTACGGCCAGTTCAGCACGCGCCATGTTATCCTCGATTCGCAAGCCCATCTTCCTGATCGCCGTTTTTTTCGTCGCCTACGGAGCGGTTTCCGCCCTGCGCAAATGCGCGAGTGGTCAAAGCCCACCGGCCTGGCTGCCGGGGCTTTCACAAAAACCATCGGAGCAGCGCCCGGAGAAGTTCACCCTGCCCGAGCTGCCGCCGCTCAATGTCGGAAATGTCGAATTGCTCTCAAGGCTAAACGAAGAATACGCGACTCTCACCCAGGCGGTGGTGCCATCGGTGGTGAGCATCGACACGCAAGGCATCCAGACCCAGCGTCTCGCGGATTTTTGGGGGCGCGTGTACGAAAGGCGGATGCCGACCCAAGGCCAAGGCTCGGGCGTGATCGTTTCGAAGGAAGGCCATGTCGTGACCAACCATCATGTCGTGGCAGGTCAGCAGAAATTTCGCATCACGCTGCATGGTGGAAAAACCTACACCGCACGCCTGATCGGTGAGGATCGCTTGCTCGACATCGCGGTGCTCAAGATCGATGACAAAGGCCCCTTCCAATCGCTCAAGCTCGGTGATTCGTCGCAGGTGCAGGTGGGTCAGTTGGTCTTTGCGGTCGGCAATCCGTTCGGGCTTGGCGAAACGGTGACACAGGGAATCATCTCGGCCAAGGAACGCTCTATCTCCGACAATCAACGCGATCTTTTCCAAACCGATGCGGCGATCAACCCCGGCAACTCCGGTGGACCGCTGGTGAACCTGCGCGGCGAAATCATCGGCATCAATGTCGCGATCTTTTCGCCCGATCGCCAGAATCCGGGCTTCCAAGGTGTGGGCTTCTCGATCCCGTCGAATGATGTGCGCGATGCCATCGAACAGATTCTTGAGCGCGGTCGGCCGGTCCGCGGATTTCTTGGCGTGCAGATGCGAGACCTAGACCTGACGCTGCGTTCGCACCTTGATTACGGCGGTGAGAGTGGCTGCTTGGTGACAGCGGTCGTTCCCGGTTCGCCGGCGGAAATGGCAGGCCTGCAGCAATGGGATGTGATCATTTCGCTCGATGGCAAAACCATCCAATCGCCGAACCAATTGTTCAGCCTCATCCAAGGCTCGCGCGTCGGCGGAACGGTCGCGATCGAAGTGTGGCGCGGCGGATCGATCGTTAAACTTCAGGCAAAAATTGCCGAGAGTGACGCTGATGCATCGGTCCCGCCGGGAAAATGATGCGCCGCGGATTTTTGCAGATTCATCCATCACCCCACAGCCCCATATTAATCCTCTCATGA
>JBIKIK010000163.1:0-4099 GCA_044361655.1 Luteolibacter sp.
CGAAGGCTGGTCGACCGACCTCGACAAGGCGCTTGCGGATGCCAAGGCCGGCAAGAAGAGCGTGCTGGTCGAGTTCACCGGATCCGACTGGTGCCCACCCTGCATCGCGATGCGCAAGAATGTCTTTTCAAAGAAAGAATTCGTCCAAGCGGCGTCGAAAAATTTCATCCTCGTCGAGCTCGATTTTCCGAAGGCCGACAAGGAGCTTGCCGAAAAGAACAAACCGCTCGCGGAGAAGTACAAGATTGAGGGATTTCCGACAGTGATCTTGCTGAATTCCGAGGGCAAAGAGTTCAATCGCTTCTTCGCTTCGGAGTTTCCGCAGACCGAGGATTTCCTCAAGCACCTCGATGAGTCGCTTGAGAAAAAGGACATGGATTGAGCGATGGGCTCAGGGCTCGGGGTTCTCGACCCCGAGGATACGATCGAGTTCCGCCACGCGCTCCCACGGGCAGCGTTTCCGCTGGTATTTTTTCCAAACAATGTCGCGCAGCTCGGCCCAGACTTCCATGGGCGGATTGTCGAGCCTGTCCCATGTGGGGTTGCGCTTCTGCTGCGTGGTCAGAATCGTCCAACGGCCGCTCATGTAATTGCCGCGGTAGTAGCGCTTGCCGTCCTCGGCTTTGAGGTTCCACTCGTGGCTCTCCATGCCGCGACCATGCGATGAAGCCCGCGCGCGGCACAAGTGGCGAATGCACGCCAATTGACCAAAATCGCAGGAAAAAACCCGAATCGGGAAAAATTTGCCGGAAATTCATTCCTTCGGAAAATCAATCGGCTTGTCACAAAGCGACTGCGGGTGGATGGATGTGTTGCAAGCGAGGATGTCGACCGAACGCAAACAAATGATCCGACTGACCTGGAAGCGCTTTTCCGGAGCGCTTCGCATGCTCGCGCAGTCCGAGGAGGGTTCGCGGGCAATGGTTTTTGCACTGACGCTCTTGGCGATGATGATCGGCATGAACGGTCTCAATGTGCTCAATAGCTATGTCGGACGCGATTTCATGTCGGCGATCGAAAACCGCAATGTGAGTGAGTTTCGCGCGCAGGCATTGCTCTACGCGATGGTGTTTGTGGCATCGACGGTGGTGGCGGCGTTGTTTCGTTTCACCGAAGAACGCCTCGGCATCCTGTGGCGGCGCCAACTGACATGGCGGCTCACCGAGACCTACATGAGCGAGCGTGCCTACCACCGGCTCGACTCGGCCACCGGCGTGGCCAACCCCGACCAACGCATCACAGAAGACGTGAAGGCCTTCACGACCACGACGCTTTCATTCATGCTTCTCATCATCAACGGCACGCTCACGGCGATCTCGTTCTCTGGCGTGCTTTGGAGCATCAGCCCGCAACTTTTTGCCGTCGCCGTCGGCTACGCATTCTGTGGGTCGATGCTCACGGTCTGGCTCGGCAAGCCGCTCATCCGGCTCAATTACAACCAACTCGACATGGAGGCCAACTTCCGCGCCGAGCTGATCCATGTGCGCGAAAATTCCGAATCGATCGCACTCGCCCATCGCGAAGGACGCTTCAGCACGCGCCTGAAATCACGGCTCGACGATCTGACGCTGAATTTCCGCAAACTCATCCGCGTCAACCGCAACCTCGGCTTCTTCACCAACGGCTACAACTACTTCATCCAGATCATCCCCGCGCTGATCATCGCGCCAATGTTCATGTTTGGAAAAGTCGAGTTCGGTGTCATCACGCAATCGACGATGGCATTTGCCACGCTGCTCGGAGCTTTCTCGCTGATCGTGACACAGTTCCAATCGATCTCCGCCTTCACGGCGGTGACCGCGCGCCTGCACTTGCTCAACGACGCGATCGAGAACGCGCACGAGAACAAACCATGCTCGATCCAAATCGACGAAGAGCCCAACCGCGTGGCCTATCAGGATCTGACGCTGTGGAATTCCGACAAGACGCATGCCTTGATCCGCAACCTCAATCTTGAGATCAAACGCGGTGAGTGCTGGCTCATTTCCTGCATCGACGATGCGCCAAAGCTCGCGCTGTTTCGCGCCACGGCCGGTGTGTGGGAATGCGGCGGTGGCCGCGTGGTGAGGCCGGACCTCGACAACATTCTGTTTCTGCCCGAGCGCCCTTACCTGCCGCCCGGCACGCTGCGCGACCTCTTGCTGCGCACCGGCATGGAAAAGGTGACCAAGGACGCGGAGATCCACAAGGTGCTGCAGGAGCTCGGGCTTGATGAAACGATTCGCCGCGTCGGAGGTCTCGATGCCGATCGCGATTGGGACGATGCCTTTTCGATCGGCGAACAGCACCTGCTCTCGGTCGCGCGCATCTTTTTGGCAAAGCCCGCATTCGTATATCTCGACCGGCCGGGAAGCTCGCTGCCGAAGTCGCGAATTTCGATGATCCTCAACAAGCTCATCAGCCAAGGCATCGGCGTGGTGATCCTTGCCAAAAATGGCGAGGCCGGCGTGGACTATGATGCCTGCCTCGAGATCCACGATGAGGGCAAATGGGAGCTCATGCCCGGCTCAAGCGCCAAGGCCATGGCCAATCACGCCGCCCTGCGCGACCTGAGCTGCTGAGGCCGAACCGGCGCCTGTCGAGCGCTCCTTACGACAGCCGTGCCTCGAAGTCCTCGTAGCGGAACTCGCGGACCACCTCTACCTCGCCGTTTTCGTGCTGCAGCGCGATGGCCGGATGTTTGACGCCGTTGAAGGTGGTCGTCTTGACCATCGTATAGTGCGCCATGTCGTCGAAGACCAGCGTATCGCCGACGCGCAAGGCCCGCGGAAACGAGTAATCGCCGATCACATCGCCAGCGAGACAGGTCGGACCTCCAAGTCGATAGGTGTGTGATGCTTCGAGCGATTTGGGCATCGCACCCGGCGCGGATGGGTCGCCCGCAAGATGATAGTTTTCATTTTTCAAGATCACTGCGGGTTTGCCATCGGATGCGGCGGCATCGACGAGATAAACATCCGGGCGATAAGGCATTTCCATCACATCGGGCATGTGGGCGGTGGCGGAAATGTCGAGAATCGCAAGGTGGTGGCCGGCGGACTTGAAGACATCCATCACCGTCGCGCGCAGCACGCCGCTGTGAATCGCGACAGCTTCGCCGGGTTCGAGCCAGACCTCGACGCCAAATTTTTCGCGCGCCTCGCGCACAAGCCGGATCAATCGCTCGCGATCGTAGAATGGCTTGGTGATCCAGTGGCCGCCGCCCATGTTGAGGTAGGTGAATTGCGGCGAGCGCAGCAGGTGGCCGAATTTTTCATCGACGGCAACCAGCGTTTTTTCGAGGTCGTCCGAATTCTGCTCGCAGAGCGTGTGAAAATGCAGGCCGGTAATGCCGGTGAGGTCGGCGTCGGCGAGTTGGGCCGCCGTGATGCCAAGTCGCGAGCCTGCGACGCAGGGGTCGTAGATCGGCGTGTGGCCGGTGGAGCATTCGGGATTGATGCGGAGACCGCATTGCAATTCGCCGCTCGCAAATCGCGGATGCGCCATCACTTGCTCGCTAAAGCGAAACCACTGCGACAGGGAATTGAAATCGAGATGGTGGGTGAATTCGCAGAGCGCTGTGATGTCGGCCTCGTCGTAGGCCGGCGAATAGGTGATCACATGCTTGCGGAAATGCTCGCGCGCAAGCGTCGCCTCCCACAGGCCGGACGCGCAGCAACCATCGAGATCATCGCGCAACGCAGGAAATGCCTTCCAACAGGAAAACCCCTTGAGCGCAAGGACCAGGTGACAGCCCGCCGCCTCTTTAACCTCGCGGAGAATGGCGCTGTTGCGTTTGAGGGCGGCGATGGAAACAACAAACATGGGAAGTGTCGGAATCAAGGCCCAAACCTCTCGTTGGTCGAGAGGATTTTCAATCCACTCATCACACGCGTATGACATGATCATGAGCAGCAGGAGGCAAAGAGAACGCACGAGTGGTTTGTGGTTGCAGATGAGTCAGAAAAAATTCGGTCCCCCCTCGGCGAAAATCGGCAATACCCCTTGAAACAAAGCCCCAGAGCGGCCTGAAATTTTTTTAGAAAAGGTATTGACGGGTGGGGGTTGGGGAAGATAGCTTCGCGGGCCGCCACAACGGAGGGCGGCCGAGAGACAGAAC
>JBIKIK010000164.1:0-4064 GCA_044361655.1 Luteolibacter sp.
GGGTGGGTCGGATTATCAAATCATCGCACACCAAGCCGGTGTGCGACCGGTCCTGCGGCGCAGCGAGCCGCTGATCGGTCCGATGGAAGCCGGTGGCTGGATGTTCAATGGCTTGGGCTCGAAGGGTTCACTTTACGCGCCGGGCATGGCGCGACGACTGGCCAGTTGGATGCTCGATGGCCAAGAGCCTGAGGAGCATTTTGACATCAGGGCATTTCGAAAGCTGCTCTAATCGGATTGCCGGGCGATGAAGAAATGCCAGCCGAGTGCTTTGGATTTTTGGAAAATGGCGCTGATGTTTTTTCCATTCAGCTCGTAATCCAGTTTGCCTCTTTCGGCCTTGAGCGAGGTGGCGAAAATCGGGCCGAGGCTTTCATCGCCGATGTCGGTCGGATGTTTGAACATGCGGTCGATGTTCCGGTGGGTGGAGATCAGGGCATCTGAGTTCATCGAATAAAAATACATGTTGGCGGGCAGTTGAGTGTTCTTCTCGACGAGTTGTGAAATGAGTCGCAGGCGCAGCGAGACTCCGATGGCAGCGACGACCTTGCCGTCCGCCATGACAGGCGTGGCCACGATGACCGAGCGGTGGCCTGTGGATTTGCTCAACACCAGATCGCCCTCGACATCCTTGCCTGACATCAGCCGTGGGAAGTAGGAGCGGTCGCTGAGGTTTTTCTCGGTGAGCCCTTCTGCATCGGTTGAGAAGTAAGTGCCATCGGGCATTGCAAGCCACACGGCTGCGTCGGTTTCGAGATCAGTACTGAGGCAATCGAGCATTGGTTTCGTGCGCTGCCAATTGGCAGATTTCGCTTCAGAGCTCACTGCGACGGCCCTGATGCTGTGCAGCACACCGGCAAGGTGTTCTTCGACGAGGCCTTGGTAGGCGTTGAGGACAACTTGGGCATCCACAGTCGCCATCTTTGTGGGCGTTGCTGGCGCTTCGGCGCGGGCGGATGTTGTCGCAAGCATGGATGATGCAAGGGCGATCATTGTCACCACGGTGCACATGGTGTTTTTTTGTTTGAATCTGGTTGTTGTCATGGCGTCGCGTTGTGGGCTTCCACAATGACATTCAACATGCGGCAGAGGTTTCGCGCCATGCGGTGAATCACGGTCCCTGCTTGGCTAATGATGCGTGGTCGGCGTCGCAGAGTCCTGCCATTCGTCATTGGCGGAATCCCTAGCTTTTGCGGGTTTCGGGTTGAATGCGAGGTTTGGAAGTCGCATTTTGATGAGGTGATGGAATTTCCGCCGAGGCCGACACGAGTGGCGCAGCAGATGGTGGGTGAGTGTTTGTGCGACGGCGATGTGGCGATTGATGCGACTGCGGGCAATGGGCATGACACGCAATTTTTGGCGGGCTGTGTCGGGGCGACGGGTCGCGTATTGGCTTTCGATGTGCAGGAGGCGGCGATGCGTTCGACCCGCGAGAGGTTGCGTGAGGCGGGGCTCGATGAGCGGGTTGAATTTCATCTCGCGAGTCACGCGCGGATGGCGGAGTTTGCCGAGGCTGGCAGTGTGGCGGCGGTGATGTTCAACCTTGGGTACTTGCCGGGTGAAGACCATGCCTTGGCGACCGAGGCGGCAGAGACCATGCGCGCGCTTGATGCGGCTGGTGTGGTTTTGAAGTCGGGCGCCGTCTTGTCGGTCGTGTGTTATCCGGGTCATCCACAGGGAGCCGAGGAGGCCGCAAGTGTGGAGCGGTGGATGAACGGGCGTGCGGCGGATGCCTGGCGAGTGGCCAAATACTCGATGGTCGGCACCAAAGCGCCGGCGCCGTTTTTGATGATTGCCCGCAAGCCCTGATCGGGCTGGGAAATTATTTTTTGTGAACCTTGAGGGCCTCGTCGGACTGGGTGGTGGCCCAAGTTTCGAAGGCCTTCGAGTCGACCACTTCCATGGTACCGATCATGTTGCCGTGGCCTTCGCCGCAGAGCTGAGCGCAGACGACATAGGTTTCGAGTGTTTTGATCGGTGTGAACCACATCGGGATTTCGCGGCCGGGGATGGCGTCCTGTTGGATGCGCATGGGTACGATTGCGTAGTTGTGGATGACATCCTTGCTGCCGATGTTGAGGACGGCGGGGCGGTTCACCGGGATTTTGAGAATCGGGCTGGTGAAATCGTCCCATGCGTTCGGGTCTTCGAAGTCGATGCCGAGATCGTTGGAGCCGGAGATGAGGCCGGGGTCGACGCGGCCGAATTTGCCGTCGTTGCCGGGGTAGTGGTAGGTCCAGCCGAACTGCCAACCGACGACGCGGGCGCGGACCGGGTTGAGGTTTTGGACTTCCTTCCAGCTATCGGTGCGCTCCGCCCAGAGGGGGAAGGCGAAGCCGAGGAGCAGGACTGCCTCGATGATGATCACGCCAACTTCGAGGTGGGTTGAGAGGTGGCTTTTGACGCCGTGGTAGGAGGCCTTTGGGTTGTTGCGGTGCCAGAAGCGCACGATGCAGTAGAGGAAGAAGAGCGTCCAACCGATGAAGAGTGCGAACATGAACCAGTGGACCACATCGATCATGTGGTCTACCTGGCCTCCGTGGGCGGAGAAGTTTTCTGGGATACCGAGAAATTTCGAGGGGCTCATGGGTGGGAGGTGGGAAGTTGCGTTGAGGGAAAATAAAATGGTGGCGCGGGCGCGATCAGCCTTCGTAGTGATCGTTGAGCGCGGGATCGAGGTGTTCTTTTTCGCGGCGTGCGATGCGGAACATGAAAAATGCGATCGTGCCGAGCATGGCGAGGATGACGATGAGCAGGAAGAAGATCGACCATCCGGCGGCGTCGCCACCGCCTTCGATCATCGAGACGCGGCAGCTTGAGCAGGCGAGTGTGGAGAGGTGGATCATGGTGTTTGTTGGTGGAAGGATGCGGGTCTTTGGCGGATCAGTTTTCCAGTTCGCGGGTTTTGCGTAGGAAGTAGATGCCGTAGGCGAGCATCAGAACGAGTCCCGCGATGCCGGTGATGCCGATTGCATGAGTGAGAGTGGATTTTTCGGCGGCGATGAGGAACGACCAGAGTGTGAGGAACGCGAAAAGTGCGGAGCTCACGCTGACGAAGACGATGTGGAAGTTCCGGAGTGACATGGTGGTGGTGGGTTGATGTCAGAGTGCCATCGGTTTCACGGCAGTGCCAGTGGGGTCGTAGAAAAAGTTGTCGAAGATCGGGTCGTATTTCGCGAGGGCGGACAGCGCGAAGAGTGCGATCACAAAAACGAGGCCGGAGCCGAAGATCCAGTAGACCGCTTTTTTCTCGTGATTGAGGTGCATGAAGATGAAGGCGACGAGGGCAGCCTTCGTTGATGCGATGGCGAGGCCGAGGATCGCGTCCCATACATCGAAGCCGTGATGGCCGACATCGAGGGCGGGCACGGTGGCGACGAGCACGGTGAGGACGGTGCCGACGAAGAGTACGGCGCCGACAAAGAGGTAGGTGCGGATGGATTTGCGGACGGCTTCGGGGGTGTCGGCCATGGTATGAAGGGGGTGGTGGTGAAATTGGGAAGGTGGATTACATCAAATAGAAGATCGGGAATGCGAAGATCCAGACCAGGTCGACGAAGTGCCAGAAGAGTCCGCCGATCTCGACGCGGTTGGTGAGCCATTCGGGATTGGTTTCGTACATCTTGCGACCGAAGAACAGGTAGTAGGACAGCACGAGTGCGCCACCGATCACGTGAAGGCCGTGGAGGGCAGTGACGGTGAAGTAGATCGCGTAATAGGTGTTCCAAGCGGGGGTGAATTTTGATGCGAAGCGGATTTCGTTTCGTGGGACCGAGAGGTGCGGGAAGGTGTGTTTTCCTTCGCGGCCGTGGTAATCGGGGCCCATGAATTCTTCCTTGATTGTGACCTTTTGCTGGTCGCGATTCACGCCATCGGCTTTGGCGACGAGGTCTTTCCAACCGATGCGGTAGCGTTCCTTGGCGGTCGGTTCGCGTTTCGGTTTGCCGGTTTTTTCATCGACGCCATATTGCTCGAGAAGTTCCTTTTCGAGGCGAGCGGTTTGGAGTTTATTCCATTCCCATGCTTCGCGTGCGGCCTTGTCATTTTTGATGAGCCAGGAATTT
>JBIKIK010000165.1:0-4051 GCA_044361655.1 Luteolibacter sp.
CACAATCACGGCTCGCCCTATCCTTGGGCACTCCCATGCGATTGATCCACCTCGCACTTTTCGCCCTACTGGCAAACACCGTTTTTGCAGCTCCATCCGATGTCTACAGCTCGGTCCTGCGCATCGAAGTTGCCACCCAGGTGCCCGATTACCAAACCCCATGGAACTCCGGCCGTTTCGGTGGCGGCATCGGCACCGGTTTCATCATCGGCAAAAACCGCATCCTCACCAACGCGCATGTGGTCTCCAACGCCCGCCGCGTGCTTATCACCGTGCACGGCAGCCCGGTGAAATACCCGGCCAAGGTCGAACACATCGCCCACGATTGCGATCTCGCCCTGCTCTCTGTCGAAAATTTCAAGGACTTCGAATCATTTCCCACATTCGCATTCGGCGATGTGCCAAGCCTCGAATCGGAAGTCCGCGTGATCGGCTACCCGATCGGCGGCGACCGCATCTCGGTCACTCGCGGCGTGGTCTCGCGCATCGACTTTCAAACTTACTCGCACACCCGCGCCGACTCGCACCTTGCGATCCAAATCGACGCCGCCATCAACCCCGGCAACTCCGGTGGTCCCGTGATCCAAGGAGACAAAGTCATCGGCGTTGCCTTCCAAGGACTGCGCCAGGCCGACAACACCGGCTACATCATACCCACACCGGTCATCAAACGCTTCCTCAAAGACATCGAGGACGGAAAATACGACCACTATGTCGACCTCGGCTTTTCGGAATTTCCGCTTCACAACCCCGCGATGCGATCGGCACTCGGCCTGCCGGATGACGGCATTGGAGTACTGGTCACCCGCGTGATCGCCACCAGCGCCAGCGATGGATTTCTCCAACCCGGCGATGTGCTCACCGAACTCGATGGCTACAAGGTCGACAGCGCCGGAATGGTTAAAATCGATGGTGAAACGGTGAACCTCAACGAAATCTCCGAACGCAAATTTGCAGGCGACAAGGTCGCGGTCCGCTTCCTACGCGAAGGTGCATGGAACGATGTGGAAATCTCTCTCAAGACAGTGCCGGCATCACGCATGTATGCGATCGAGTACGAAAAAACACCGAGATACATCGTCTTTGGCGGGCTTGTCTTCCAACCACTCGACACGAACCTTTTCGCCTCGGCAAAATTTGACGATGTGACGGTGCGCCGACTCTACACAGACTACATGCCGAAGGGGCTTTTCCAAAAACATCGCGATTTGGTGATCCTCACCCGCGTCGAAAGCGACCCGATCACCAGCCAGTTGGGTGATTTCTCCGGCTTCGCGGTGGACAAAATCAACGGCGTCAAAGTCAACGATCTCAAGCAAGCCTACGATCTTCTTCATCCGGAAAAAGCGCCCGAGTTCCATGTGATCGAACTCTTCGGCGCCGACAGGCCGGTGGTGATCCCCGCCGCCAAAATCGCCGAGGCCGAGGCCCGCATCGCCAAGGCCTACGGCATCACCAAGATGGAAAACCTCACCGACTGACCATGCCCCGCGCAGGCATCGCAATCGGGTCGAATCTCGGCGACCGCAAAGCGAACCTCATTGAGGCAATCCGCCTGCTTGGAGTAATAGCCCTTCAAAACGAGCCATTTCTCAAAGCCCCCGTTTACCAAACCGAGCCGCTTCACTGCCCGCCCGACTCGCCGGACTTTCTTAACACGGTGATCGAATTCGGATTCCACGGCACTGCGGCGGAACTTTTGAAACAGACGCGCGCGATCGAAAAATCCATGGGCCGCACAGCCAATCCGCATCGCAACTCACCACGCGTGATCGATGTCGATATCCTCTACCTCGGCGACGAGCGGTGCGACTCACCCGACCTCACTCTCCCGCACCCGCGTCTGCATGAGCGCCGCTTTGTGCTTCAGCCACTGGCCGACATCAGGCCCGATCTCGTTCTGCCGGGCCATTCGAAGTGCATCGCCAACCTGCTCGATGAACTCAAGAGCGACGAAGCCCCGCTGGTCGCGATCGATTGATCACTCAAGCCTTGCTCTCCCACTCGCCAAAGTTGCGGAACTTGTCGTAGCGGGCGTCGAGCAGTTTTGACACGCTCATCTTTTCCAACTCGTCCAAGTGCAGCGAAACGACATCGCGAAATGCGGCGGCCGTCGCTTGATGATCATGATGCGCGCCGCCAGTCGGCTCGGGCACCACATCATCAATGAGATCGAGTTTCTTGAGATCCGGCGCAACAAGCTTCATCGCCTCGGCTGCCTCCGGCGCGTGCTTGCGGTGCTTCCACAAAATCGCGGCACATCCCTCGGGGCTGATCACCGAATAATAAGCGTTCTCGAGTATGATGACGCGATCCGCGACGCCGATTCCCAGCGCGCCGCCGGATCCACCCTCGCCGAGCACCACTGCCACGATCGGCACCTTGAGCAGCATCATTTCCCTGAGGTTGAAGGCGATCGCCTCGGCGATGTTGCGCTCCTCAGCGCCGATTCCGGGAAATGCACCCGGCGTGTCGATCAACGCGATCACTGGCAAGCCGAATTTCTCGGCCAGCTTCATCAGGCGTAGCGCCTTGCGATAACCCTCGGGATGCGCGCTGCCAAAATTGCGCTTGAGGTTCTCTTTGGTGTCGCGGCCTTTCTGATGACCAATCACCACCACGCGCCGATCTCCCAACCGCGCAAATCCACCGGGCATCGACGCGTCATCGCCAATGTGGCGGTCGCCATGCAACTCGCAGAAATCCGTGAATGCGTGCGCGACATAATCCAACATGAAGGGACGCGAAGTGTGACGCGCAATCTGTACGCGCTGCCATGGGGTCAGATTTTCATAAATCCTTGCGCGTGTCTCCGCGAGCTTCGATTCCATGGTGGTAATCTCAGCGGAAAGATCGATGTCCTGGGAGGCCGCTTTGGCGCGAAGTTTTTCCAGTTCGCGCTCAAGTTCCGCTGCCGGCTTTTCGAAGTCGAGGAGCTGCATGGGCGAAGTTTCGCGACTCAATGCCGCGGATGCAAGACAGGATGTGCAGCCACCGAAGATCAGCGGATTTCCATTTCGTTGCCCGGGCGGGCCAGCAGAAAAAGTTCCTCCATGTCGGCACTCGCGAGCAACACCGCACCCTCCGGCGGATCCCCCTCGCCATCCCAGCCCTGAATCTTGAGCGCCGGCCGGGCGAGCCAGATGGCCTTGGTCGTCGACCTGTACTCGGCCGTGCCAACACGCGACTTCAAATCGGAAGAACCGGCGACCTTGGATTCGATGAAATACCGACCGCGCTGACGCGCCAGCCTGTCGACGAGTTGCAAAACCGCGAACTCGCAGACATATCGTCCGCCATTCCATACCGAAATCGCCTTTCTCTCGATCTCCAAAACAAAATGAAAATCCAAGGGCAGGACCAACAACCTCTCACCCTCCTTGCTGCGCCGCAAATCCATCGATGGATTGAAGTACAAAAGGCAATCCAGATTGCTTCGGCATTTTTCCGCAGCCTGCTCGTGTGTCTCGCCGCGCTGCATGTAATGGAAAACCTTGCCTTCAAGTCGCCCGAACGAAAATAGTTCGTCGAGATTCATCTCGCCCACGATCTTCCTCGCCGATTGCGCCCTGCCGGACATGGGATGGTTGGCAATGATCGCGCCCAGTTTCTCCCGTGCCTCAACATGCTTTCCATCGGTCATCATGCGCTGCGCCGCATCGTAAAACTGATCGCCCGGATCAATCACAGGCACATTTTTAGCAGCCACCACCGCCGCCAATTTTTCCGACGCTCGCTCGGCCGCAATCCTCTCATTGACGGGAACAACCTTTTCAAACAAGCCGCCAAGAGGCTCGACAAAGGCGTGATAGGCAAGAGCTCCGCTGAATGCAACGAGACCCGTCACGAGCACTGCCGCGCTTGCCTTGCATAGGGTCCCGATGGTCATCGTCGCTGCTTTCAGATCAATCCACGCCGCTTGAAATCGAACGCGTTGATCTCATGCGAGCGCTGGATCATCTCGAACGAAAATTTCAGAATCGACACCTCCCACGCATCATCCACCCCTTCGATCACCGCCCGCGAGGGATTGCCCGTGCGACGGATGTCC
>JBIKIK010000023.1:0-12759 GCA_044361655.1 Luteolibacter sp.
TGAATCGAAAAGCGGTCCTCTTCGGCAAAGATCGAGACCGTGCGCAGACCGAGTTCATTGGCGGCGCGGAAAATGCGGATCGCAATTTCTCCGCGGTTGGCAGCCATCAGCTTTCCGGGGCGGGTTGATGAAACGGGCATGACGGAGATTTTTTAAGCCCCAATGGCTCGGCAGTGAAGAGAAATCCTGCACAAATGTACCATCAAACGCCGTGCGCCGGAGCCCCGCTTACGCACCCGATCTCATAGACCCACGGCCCCGCGCGGACCTCACATGCTGGGAAGCTGGACCAGCTTGCTGTACTGGTAGGAATGCTTGGCGAGAAAGTCAGTCTGCTGGTTGCCGGAGAAACTTCTTCGTCTGAGTTGATCAACCCCCATGTCAGACAAAACGGTGATGGAGAAGTCCACCGCCTTGACGCGCCCCGAGGGAACCAAGGATGCTGATGTACCCGCATAATCCGTTTCAATCTTGTTGCCAAAGATTCGGAATTCTTTCGTGTCCTTGCCCAAAGTCACAGGCACGATGGAAGCAACGGCAGGGGTTTGTGTGGTGTCGGTGACCTCCACATGGAAGGTGACGGTGAACTGGTAAATGTTCTCACAAACAAAGTTGACGGGATTCTCGATTTTTACGGTTGAATCCCCCAGTGCTGTGGTCAGGTCTTCCTCTCCGAGCAGCTTCTCGAAGGTTTCCTTGGGGTCGATCAGCAAGCGGTTGAGAACAAAGGTCTCAAAATCCGTGCCTCCGAGAACAAGCGGATCCTTGTAGTCGAGCTCATAGGCGACGCACGAGACATCACCGCCAAGATCGTCGGTCGTGCCGATTTGCCCATTGTATCGGTCGGTCGCCGAAGTAAAGAAAATCAACTTTGATGCGTTGGCGCTGGACATGCCTGCGCTCCCCGGGAGATCGGGCTCGGTGATGGCCGACAGCCATTCATTGGCATTGCCGCCGCGAATCACCAAGGCCTCGAAATCCCGAACCATCGCATCCACCATCGACTTAGCCTGCCGGGACGCGCGCAATTCGGAACGACTGCGGTTCCATGTATCCGTGGCAATCGATGTGACAGATACCAACACCCCAACGATGATGATGGTGATGGCCATGGCCACGATCAGCTCGACCAGGGTAAAACCGCGCTTGGCGGCGGAAGTCCGAAGATGGTTAATGACAGGGTTTGGATGACTGGCTCAACGGCGCACCGCCAAGTTGCGGGTGAACACGGGGGTCTTGGCGTTGGTAAATTTTTTGGTGAATTCAGGCCCTTTGAAATACCCTGCGGCATTCGTGGGCATCGGGTGGAACTCGGCGGCAAAAGCGATGACCGCCTCCGGGTAGGCATCAGCAGTGGCAGCTGCACTCCCATCCTTCGGATTTTTGATCTGACCGGGTGCGCCCAAGACCAATTGGTTGGCGTCGTAAATCAATTGAGTCGGTTTGATGAGATAAACAGGGCCTTCGACAGCGGTCAAATCTTCAAGAAAAATGGCATCACTCAGCCGTCGCGCCATAGGCACTACCAAGTAGTCTTCACCGGGCAGCTTGCCGTCTATCGATGGCTTGGGCTCAAGGCTGCCATCGTTTCGCCTCTCAGCTTCAAGGTCGCCACGGTATTGATAAACGAGGAGGGCTTCGGCGGCCACATTCGACTCCTTGATAAAGGTGTAGGCCTTGTTGAATCCTGTTTTGAAATTCGTAGTCTCGGTTGGGCCCCGCAGCGTGACCAGCTCCTGTTCCAAAGCGGAGGTGAGGCGGTCTGCCTGTTGGGTGCTGATTGTCTTGCGGATGCCATCGGCGGCCGGCGTGAAGACGATGATGAAGCCGGTAAGAAGAACGGCGAGCACGCCAATGGCGATTACGGTCTCGATGAGGGTGAAGCCGCGGCGATTGCGGGATGTGAAGGCTTTCATGAACAGTTAGAATGTGGCTCCGGGATTCAAGGAATCGATACCGCTGGCGATTTGCGCTGGGCTACGGAAGACCGATGTGCGACCATTGCGCCAAACCACGAAGCCGCCAAAATCCGACTTGCCCGATGAGTTGACGCGGGGCTTGTCCGCAGTTTTGGTCACGCCTCGCGATCCATTGCCGATGACAAAGCTCGCGCCGGGCGTCGTGCAGATACCCTCGGAATTGAATTCGTAGTAAAAATAGTCGCCTTCGTAGGCGGCCTTGGCCCCGGACAGGGTCATTCCCTCAAGCACGCCGGTGGAGTTCGCTTGATCTTTTTTGCTGTAGTCCTGGCTGAAGAAAGTCTGATCGGGAAGTACCACGCCCCGGCTGGCAACGACCCAGCTTTCAGGAGATTTTTCCAATCCGGTGTTGGGATCTAATTCCGCTGCCGCGACCACAATGCGCCGCAAATTGTCCGAAGGGTTGTTCTTGAGGTCCTTGGCCACCAAGACTCGCGCACGAGTCCGCTGCCCAACCGCAATCGATCGCGCTTCATCAAACAATGACTCTGCCGTCGCGACCCCGCTGGTGACTCCCTTGCCCCCCAAGCCGCCCAAGCCGATGGCCCCCGCAGCCATGAGGATCGACATGATGGCGATCACCACCAGCAACTCAACGAGAGTGAATGCTGAGGCGTGCCGCCGAGAACATGGGATCAAATCAACCGCGCGCATGGGTTTAGTATCTAGTTTGGACAAAGTGCTAGAGCCCTCGGCACGAAGCAAGCGAAAATGTCAATACATCGCGGATACCTTCAGCCTCTCAAGCGCTCGCGAAAACGGGCAATTTTCTATCCCTGTGGGGCTTGGAGCACCATGAAAGACCATCCCAATCTCCATCGGATTCGGGGCGGCTTCCAGCGGCAGCCGCCGCTCCAATAACCCTTTCCCGCTTTTTTGCGGGGAATCCCCGCAAAAAAGCGGAGTGAGTAGGGGATTTCAAAAAACCCCCTCGGCGGACTCAATTTTCTTGCATTTGGCGCCACAGGCTTCTTTCATCCGCCCCCCAACCAAACAAGGACGACCTGGCCACGGCTGGATCCATCCCCTACGATTATGAGCACCAAAGAAATCAATACCAAGGATTATCAACTCCACGAAGGCGACACCGGCAGCGCACCTTATCAGGTCGCATTGCTCACCCAGCGCATTCATCACCTCACCGACCACCTCAACGCGAACAAAAAGGACTTCTCGTCCCGCCGCGGTCTCCTGACCATGGTTTCACGCCGCCGCAAGTTGCTAGACTTCATCAAGAATGGCTCCGAGGAAAAATACCTGCAGGTCATCCAGGGCCTCGGACTCCGCCACTAATACTCTCCGCACAGCAGCCATGGGAATCCACCCGTGGCTGTTGCGCAAAACGGCCCACGCATTATGAAGCCAGGTGGCTTCCCGCAGGCCGCGTGACCCCACCCCGTTCCGCTCGCAAATCCTTTTGCGCCCGTACGCGGCGGTCACAACCCACCAATGCCCGCGCGGCAATCCCGTCGCACGGGTCGCAGGCACAGAAAAGAAGAACAACAGAAGAAAGAAGAAAGAAATGAACATCCATACACTCACGGCCGATGTCGGAACCAATCCGATGACGATCGAAACCGGCAAAATTGCCAAACTCGCCGACGGTGCCGTCACCGTCCGCTGCGGCGACACCATCATCCTTGTCACCGCTGTTTCCGCCACCAAGGTGAAGCCCGGCCAAACCTGGTTCCCGCTCTCCGTGGAATATAAGGAAAAAGCCACTGCCGCCGGCGTTTTCCCCGGTGGTTACTTCAAACGCGAAGGCCGCCCGACCGAAAAGGAAATCCTCACCTGCCGCATGACGGACCGCCCACTGCGTCCATTGTTCCCAAAGGGCTATTTCTACGACACGCAGATTGTCGCCATCCTCCTCAGCGCCGATGGTGAAAACGACTCCGACATCCTCGCGATGAACGGCGCCTCCGCCGCCCTCTGCCTTTCCGACATCCCCTTCGCCGGCCCGATCGGTGCAGTGCGCGTCGGCCGCGTCGATGGCCAATTCGTGATCAACCCGACTCACGCCCAGCGCGAAAACAGCGACCTCGATCTCATCTACGTCGGCAACAAGACCGACGTCATCATGATCGAAGGCCAAGCCGACGAACTTCCGGAAGACGAGTTTATCAAGTCCCTCCACTTCGCACAGCAAGCCGTCACCAAGTTGGTTGAAGTGCAGGAACAACTCATGAAACTCGCCGGCAAGACCAAGCGCGAGTTTAGCCAGATCCTCGCCAAGGAAAACCTCCTTGAGATCGCTTACGAAATCGCCGGCGATCGCATCGAGTCGGCCATCTACGCGCCGTCGAAGACCGAGCGCGCCAAGAAAGTCGGAGCCCTGCGCGACGAAGTCGAGGCCGCCATCAAGGAGCGCGCTCCGGAAGCCACCGACTTCGATGTCGAGCAAGCCTTCGAATACCTCCAGAAGAAAGCGTTCCGCATTTCGATCATGGAAAAAGGCGTGCGCGCGGACGGCCGTTCGGTCGGCGACCTTCGCCCGCTTTACGGCGAAGTTGGCACCCTGCCACGCGTTCACGGCTCCGCCATTTTCGCTCGCGGCGAAACCCAGGCGCTCGCCATCACCACGCTGGCCCCGGCCGATGAGAAGCAACATTTCGACAACTACGCCGGTGGCGAGAACGAGAAGCGCTTCATTCTCCACTACAACTTCCCTCCCTTCTCCGTCGGTGAAACCGGACGCATGGGTGGCATCAACCGCCGCGAGATCGGTCACGGCTCGCTTGCCGAGCGCTCCATCGAGCCCGTCATCCCGGACGAAGCCGACTTCCCCTACGCCATCCGCGTTTCCTCGGAAGTCATGGAATCCAACGGCTCCACCTCCATGGCCTCGGTTTGCGCCGGCACCATGGCACTGCTCGATGCCGGTGTCCCGCTCATCCGCCCCGTCGGTGGCATCTCCGTCGGCCTCGTCACCGAGAACCACGAAGACGGTTCGATGAAGTCCCACAAAATGCTGTTAGACATTATCGGCTCCGAAGACTTCTACGGAGACATGGACTTCAAGCTCTGCGGCACCAGCGATGGCGTTACTGGCTATCAACTCGACCTCAAGCTCCCGGGCCTCCCGCTCGCCATGCTCGAAGAGGCGATCCATATCGCCAAGGCCGGCCGCGTCAAGATCATCGAAAAGATGGCCGAGTCGATCGTCGAGCCAAAGGAACTCAGCCCGCACGCCCCGCGCATCGTTTCCGTCAAGATCCCCGCCGATCGCATCGGTGAACTCATCGGACCAGGCGGCAAGAACATCAAGGGCATCCAGGCCGAGTCCGGTGCCGAAATCAACATCGAGGACGATGGCACCGTGCACATCTACGCTTCCAAGCAGCAAGGTCTCGACCGTGCCAAGGAAATGATCGACCGCATGTTCCAGGAAATCGAAGTCGGCAAGGTCTACACCGGCAAGGTTGTCTCGATCACCGCATTCGGTGCCTTCATGGAAGTGTTGCCTGGCAAAGACGGACTCATCCACGTTTCCGAACTCGCAGAAGGCCGCACCGAAAAGGTCGAGGATATCGTCAAGAAAGGCGATGTCGTCACCGCCAAGTGCCTCGGCGTCGATGAGAAAGGCCGCGTGAAAATGTCACGCCGCGCCTGGCTCCGCGATCAAGCCGCCGCCGATGCGGAAAGCGCCGGAGCCGCGGAATAATCAAAGCGAAAAGCAAAACATCAAACAAACCGGCGCCCTCACAAAGGGCGCCGGTTTTTTTGTTAGATTCACCGCAATGCCGCAAAGGTCGCAAAGGAATGCAGAGAAGAAGGGATTGTGAATTATGGATGAAACCGCTGCTTCTTCGTCTTTCTCTATTCTTGAAACTGAACACTGACCACTTGAAACTTCTTCATCTCCTTTTGCTCGCCCGCAGATATTGCGACGCGTAGCGCAGTGATGCGGGGGCGGCTTGCATGAGGGAGGGCAGGGTGCGGTCGAGCGGTCGCCACAGCCATGCGTGGTTTGGGTGTTCGGGGAAGCCGAGCCGCACGCGCAAGGGTGCGGGAAGGAACTCGAAAGCCAGTGCACGAAACACCGGCGAAAGCGCGCGCATCGTCCACGGTGCATCGGGTTTCACCACCGCGCGTGCCACTTCGCCGCAAAGCGGATGCGAGCCCAAAAGGTCTCCCTGCATCATCTCGCTCCAATAAGTTTCAAAAGCACTCCATGTTTGCGGCAGCGCATCGGGCGCGACACCGAACACGGTGCCGAAGCGCGCGTTTTCGCAAAGAAACGCATTGAGCTCATCAATGCCCAGTGGTCCGACATAGCGCCGGTACATCGTTGCACTTGCCATTACGAGCGTAGCGAGCACCCAAAGCTGCGCGCCGGGATCGAAGGCAGAGTAGGCCTCGGGGGATTTGCCCTGCACCGCACGGTGCGCGCGCCCCACCGACTCGCGAACTCGATCAACCTCTTCTCCGCTGCCGAAGGCGACGGCATAAACCGCATCGAGCGTGCGCCGCAGGCGGCCAATCGAATCACGCCGAAACTTGCTGTGCGCAGCCACGCCCATCGCGACTTGCGGATGCGCCGCTTGCAACACCGCAGCCGCCGGACCCGCCAGCAAGACCACGCGCTCGCGGTTGATGCGCCACATCATCGAGTCGCGCGCAAAAGGCTCGAATCCACCCGCGGCACTCATGGGGTGCGAAGCATTTCGTTTTTCAAAATCGTGTAGGCTGCAGTGAGTTGACGCGAGACTTCCTCCCAATCGGCGTCGGTCATTTTGCCATCGCGCCGCGCGTCGCGATAGACCATTGCGCGGGTGCGCAGCAGAGCGGATTCCATCGCTTCTTTTTCGCCGACTCCGTGGATGAAGCCCGAGAGCCGCGCGATCGTGCGAGCGTACTGCGCGGGCGGCACATCGCGCCGGCGCTCCTTCCACCATTGCAGTTCCAATCGCGCCGCCTCACTGACATTAAATTCAATCCGCGTCGCGTGCCGCACGATGCCGTAGTAGGACTCAAGTTGACCGATGCATCGCGGGTCGTTGGTCTCGTCGCGAAAGTACATCGCCGCGATCGCCGCATGCGTGGATAGCCGCGCGCCATCCCACCATGAGAATCCATATTGACCGCAGGAAACTTGCATCGTCTGGCCGATCAAGCGCAGCCATTGGCCATCGTAATAACTCCGCCACATCGCGGATTCCAAGCGGCCCATTTCCTGTGGATCGAAACCCCGCGGATCCGGGCGCGCGATGCGGTCCTGCGCGACCACCAGCACAAGCCCCGCGGCAAAGGCCAAAAGACCAATACGGCAGAGGGATTTGATCCGCATGGCCATGGCGATCACATCAGCCTCGCGCCGGCCTCCGCGAGCTCCGAGCGCTCGCCGCGGTTGAGCGCGACATGCGCGACGAAGTCCTGACCCTTGAGCCGGTTGCGCGTGTAAACGAGTCCGTTGCTGCGGCTGTCGACATAGGGGTTGTCGATCTGTGCCGGATCGCCGACGAGCACGAGTTTCGAGTCGCGCGACATGCGAGTGACGATCGTCTTGGCTTCCTGCGGCGTGAGTTGCTGTGCTTCGTCGAGGATGAAGAAACGGTTCGGAATCGAACGGCCTCGGATGTAGCAGAGCGCTTCAATTTCGAGAATGCCCTGCTCCATGAGAATCTCGTAGGGCTTCTTCACGCCAGCGGGATTCGGATTCGCATTCGCCTTCTGCTGCTTGCGGCGCGGGCCGAGCGGTGTGCTCGGACGCATGAGAAGATCGAGCGCGTCGTGGATCGGCTGCAGCCACGGCCGCATTTTTTCGTCGAGCGACCCGGGGAGGAAACCGAGCTGCTCGCCCATCGCCACCACCGGGCGGCTGACGGTGATGCCGTTGTAGCGACGGTTGAACATTTCGTGAAGACCAGCCGCGACCGCGACAAGCGTCTTGCCGGTGCCGGCATGGCCATAACAAGTCACGAGTGAAATCTCCGGGTTGAGTAAGGCGTCGATGAGGCATCGCTGGCCGAGGTTGAGCGGCTTGAGCGACTGACCATCGGGGATCTTGAGCGCCTCGGGAAAATTGAGTCGCACGAATCTGCCATCGGCCACACGGCGTGCGGGCATGGTTTGTTTTTCACAAACACTGAGCAGCACATACTCGTTTACGACCACACCGGCGCAGCGTTCCTCGTCGAGCACGATCTCGCCGGCGCTCGCGAAGCGCTGCAGCTCGCTGGGATCGACCTCAATACGATGAACCTCGTAGTTCGACACCTCGCGCACATCGACCTTGTCGTTGAGGTAATCCTGACACTCGATGCCGACCGCGCGGGCCTTGAGCTGCATGTTGATGTCCTTGGTGACGAGCACCACCGGCGCCGAGTTGTGCTGCATCAACAGCAAGCAGGCCGCGAGAATGCGGTGATCAACGCGCTCGCGGTCGGGAAAGATGCGGTGAAAAAGGTTGAGCTGCTCGGAGTTCTTCGGGCAGATCGCCGGATCGTAGATCACCATGCGCACCGTGCCGCCGAAGGGCGTGGCAACGCCGCGCGTGACTTTCTCCGAGCAGGAAAACATTTCGGTGAGCCTGCGGTGCACGCGCCGCGCATTGGCCCCGCGCTCGGTTTGCTCGGACTTGAACTTGTCGAGCTCGGCCAACACATCCACCGGAATGCACAGGTGGTTTTCCTTGAAGCGCTCGAGCGACGCCGGATCGTGCAGCAGCACATTGGTATCGAGCACATAGTTTTTGACGATCTGCGAGGGGGCGGTGAGACCGAAATCCTCGGGCTGGGAAAGTTTGGACGAACTGCGCCGCGGTTTTTTTAGGCGATCCAACGCACGGGGTTCCTCAAACAGGGCACATTGCGATTCTTCTTCGGCTTGATTGATCATGGATATGGGAGTGAGGGGTAATGGACCTCGGTGGAGCGCGAAACATCGGCGACCAGCCCACAGAGAGCATGCATGGTGCCAAAACAACCGATCAAACTTCCACCTGCTTTAATCAAGATAACATGACTATCGCGATATCCGTGAAAATGACAATGGCAATCTTGGCCAGGGTGTGAAATTTGCATCAAAATCGAGAGGGCAAGATTCAATAGGCAGGCCGTTGAGATAGCTGCCCTCATCTTCGAGCTTCGACTTTCGACTTGAAGACCTTCGACCCACTTTGTTGTTGGAGTTCATTTATCCATCGCGTGCGGCTTGACGCCCTGAAGCATGCGCGGCATTTTTCGCGGGTAATGAACTTTTTGAAGCTCACAACCACTTGGGCCGTTCCGTGTTTTTTGGCGATCGTCGCCTTGAGTTCCTGCGGCCCCTCGGGCCCTGCCCGATCCGGCTACATGGCAGGGGTCGGCCCGCTGAAAAAACAAACGACCAATGGTCCGCACCATCCGCCGCCGGCGATCCCGGATGATGTCTCGTACTGGGACGGTGACGGGGTACAAGGCAGCCCGCTGGTCAGGATCAACCGCAGTCAGCAAAAGGCCTTTTTCTACAAAAGCGGCGCGCTGGTCGGCGTGTCGCGGATTTCGAGTGGCAGCGAGGGTCACGGCACCCCACCGGGCAACTACAAGATCACGCAAAAGAGCAAGGATCACAAATCCTCGCTCTACGGTGTCTTCAAGGACAAACAGACAGGCGCGATGATCAACGACAATGTCGACATCCGCGTCGACAAGATCCCGCCCGGCGCGATCTACTACCCCGCGCCGATGCCGAATTTCATGCGTTTCTCCGGCGGCATCGGCATGCACACCGGCTACCTGCCCGGCTACGCCGCCTCGCACGGCTGCATCCGCATGCCCCACCACATGTCGGAGAAGTTTTTCGCAAATGTCTCGGTCGGCACCCCGGTCGTCGTTGAATAATTCCGAAGCCGTCGCCGTCAAATTTCCCATGCTACCCGACCCACAATCCCAAATTGAGGTCAGCTCTGCCGATGTCGCGAGCTGGATCCAACTTCCACCACAAGATCGCCCGCGCCTGATCGATTGCCGCGAGCGCGAGGAGCTCGAAATTTGCCAGATCGCCGGCAACGAGTGGTTTCCTCTCAGCACGCTGGCCGAGACCCTCGATGGCCTCACCTCCGACACCGAGCGCGGCATCGTGGTCTATTGCCACCACGGCATGCGTTCGCAGCGCGCAGCGATGTTCCTGCGCTCACGCGGCGTGGAAAACAGCTTCTCGATGGCCGGCGGCATCGAGGCATGGACGGATCAAATCGATCCGTCGCTGGTCCGGTATTAAAAAAACCGAACGAGCGACCCGAATCAGGCGCGACGACGGCGCAGCAGAGCAAGCCCAGAAAGAGCGAGCAGGCTCAGCGACGATGGCTCGGGCACCACGGTCAGAGTGAGGTTGTTGAAGTAGGGCTGGCGATTATTGCCCGAATCCATTCCCGAAGCGTAGAATTTGAATGAATCAGGGTTGCCGCTGACGGTGAAGTTTCCAGAGTAGGCCGCTCCACCAGCACGGTTGGTGGCATCCACTTGCAGATTGGTAGCACTAGTCCGCGTGATGGTCCATGTCATCGCAGCGTTGCCATAGCCAAAACCGACATTGGCGCCGTTAATGGTGATGACTTCGTCGCTTCCGTTGTTCACATTGATCAGCTCCGTACCGCTTACTCCGCCACTGTAGAGGCTGAAGCCTTTGTTGCCGCCATTGGAATCCCAGTTGATTCCCCACTGGAAGCTGAAGCTATCGCCCACGCCAAGCGGATTGGCGAAGCCACGCTCGGTATACACATAGGCCCCGGAGGTTGCAGGATTTGCATAGAGCCCGAAAGAGGTCGCATTCATACCGGTGATGCCCGCAGATGTAGGGTCTCCGATAAAAGCGCCCGCAAAGCCCTCAGTTCCATTGCTGGATGTGATCGTCCATGCACCAAAGCCGAAACCGCCATTGGATCCGGTATTCCAGCCCCCATCGTAATTGCCAGCATTATCGGTGAAGATCGTCGCGGCGTTGAGGCTGCTGACGGAGGCAAGAGCCAAGGTGGAGGCGAGGGCGAAACTTGTAAGGGATTTGGATTTCATGGGTTTGCGGGGCTTGGGGATTTTTAAAAAAATCAGTAGATCAAAGAACAAATGTTCCGGTGAGATACAAGGTTTAAACAAAACCAAAAGGGGCGGTATTTGACAATCAAAAAGCCGGCGGACACGGCCTCAGGGTCAATCCTGTCGCAGGCTTTCCAGCAGCCAGGCGCGGTAGGGAGCCGATACGGCATCAGGGTGGATCGCGATGATTTCCGGCACTTCGTAGGGGTGGGCCTCCGCGAGCGCCTCTTCGAGTGTAGGCCTCAGTGCCTCGGTGGTCTTGAAAAGCGCCAGCACCTCCGGGGCGGACTCCACCTTGCCCTGCCAATGATAGATCGATTCGGCGCCCGGCAGCAGATTCACGCAGGCCGCGAGTTGCCTTTCCACCAGAAGTGTGCCAATCTGTCGCGCCGAATCGATGTCGGGGAAGCTGCACAGCACGAGTCGGACACTTTCCATGCCTCCTCTGAACACCGAAAATCACCCACTGGCAAACTTTCCGTGAAATCGCGCTTCATCCAAAAACTCATGACCCGGCTGGACCGCGTCGAGCACGGCGAGGTGCAGCAGATCGTCACGCGCCTGGCGCGCGAGAATAGCTTTTTGGAAAATGTCTTCGAGGCGATGCAGGAGGGAGTGATCCTGCTCGATATCGACGGGGTGATCGGATTTGTGAATGGCGCGGCAGGTCGCTTGCTCGGGATCGACCCCGAGGCCTCGATCAGCGAGCGGCTTTCGGCAAAGGTGCGCGGGCTTGATTGGTCGACGCTCGGCAGGCCGGGCCGCACGGTGAGCCGCGACCTCGAGGTTTTTTACCCGGAGCATCGGTTTTTAAATTTCTACCTCGCGCCGATTGACGACCTCGATCCGCTCGATCCCGCCGGTTATGTGATGTTGTTTCGCGATCTCACCAGCACCCGCGCCGAGGCCGAGGAAATCCTAGAGTCCGAACGCCACAACGCCCTCACGCTGTTGGCCGCGGGCGTCGCCCACGAAATCGGCAACCCGCTCAACTCGATCGGTATCCACCTGCAATTGATCGACCGCAAGCTGCGCCAACTGCCGCCAAAAGAGCGTCAGCCCTTCGAAGGCAGCCTCGCCACCGCCCGCGATGAAATTCGCCGGCTCGACACGATCCTCAAGCAGTTCCTCAGCGCCATCCGCCCAACCATCCCGCAGCGCGAGCGCCATGACCTTCACCGCATCCTGCACGACACTCTTGAGCTTTTGCATACCGAGCTCGAGTCGCGCTCGATTCCGGTCGAGCTCGACCTTGCAGCATCGATGCCGCACGCGATGGTCGACGCGGGGCAATTCCAGCAGGTTTTCCACAACCTCATCCGCAACGCCTATCAGGCGCTGCCCGGCGATGGCGGAAAAATCACCGTGCGCACCGGCTTCAACGATTACGAAACGGTGATCTCGATCGAGGACAACGGCACCGGCATTTCGCCCGAGCACATGGGCACGCTCTTCGAGCCCTACCGCACGACCAAGTCCTCGGGCAACGGGCTCGGCCTGCTGATCGTGCGGCGCATCGTGCGCGAACATGGCGGCGAAATTTCCATCGAAAGCGAAGAGCACCAAGGCACCCGTGTCATCATTCGCCTGCCGCGCGGCGAACGCCCGGTGCGCCTGCTCGGATCACCCGAACCGGTGATCGACCTCCACTAGCCGCGAAGTTTTTTCCACCCTCTTTCCCCCATGCTGCCCACTCTGCTGATTGTCGACGACGAACGCGCCACCCGCGAGGGGCTGCGCAGCGCGCTCGAGGAAGAATTCGACAT
>JBIKIK010000020.1:0-13617 GCA_044361655.1 Luteolibacter sp.
TCTTCGATCGAAACGAGCTCTAGTTCGAAAACGAGCGTGCTGTTCGGTCCGATGTCAGCGCTGCGGCGTTGCTCGCCGTAGGCAAGCTTGGCAGGAAGGAACAACTTCCACTTCGAGCCGATCGGCATCATGGTGAGCGCTTCCTTAAAGCCTTCGACGACCTCAAGCGTCATTGGCACTGGCTGACCCGCGGGCGAGGCATCGAACTCCTTGCCGTCGATGAGCGTGCCCTTGTAGTTCACCATGAACTGCTTTTCTGGGCCTTTGTCGTCCTTCGGGGCTTCGTATTTCTTGTCGCCACCCATGTTGAGGACTTCGTATTGAAGGCCGCTCTTGGTGGTGATCACGCCTTCGCGCTTGCCATTGGTTTCAAGAAACTTGTTGCCGGCAGCGAGGTTCTCCTCGGCGAGTTTTTTCTCACGCTCTTGCAGCATCGTGCCGAGCGCTTCCATGGCGGCCTGCAAACGGGCTTCATCGAGGGAAGGTTTGCCATTTTTCAGAGCATCCATGAAGCCCTTGATGAATGTGTCTTGCTCGAGGTCGGCAGCGGTCACGCCAAAGCGGCCGAATTGCTGACCAAAGGTGCCGCCGGTTCTGAAGCCAAGCGCGTAGGAGGCATCGGACTTGCTGGCAGCAGGATCTGCTTTCGGCTTGGCGGGTGCTTCAGCAGGCGCTGTGACGGCCGAGGTGGCTTTCTCCGATTTGGCTGCAGGCTTTTTCTCTGCGACGGCGGTAGCGGCGAGACCAAGAATCAGGACGCCGGATGTGATGATATGTTTCATGCGGTATATGGGTGAGCGGCAAACCTAGGGTGAGCCCCAGCCCGTGTCGAGAACGGGTTTGGGCAATTGACGCGTTCCCGCCGCTCAGCAGCAGCCGACCTTTGCCGGTGCCACATCCTCGCATTTTTCGGGTCCCCCGCAGCAGCCGATCGACGGACTGGCAGGCAGGTTCGGATCGATGTTAGGCGCTGCGAGTGACATGTCCGGCTCAAGGGTCTCCAAGCCAAGTTTTGCCAACAGAGCCCGGTCTTTTTCGGCTTCAGGATTGTCTGCAGTGAGAAGTTTTTCACCGTAGAAAATCGAGTTGGCTCCAGCAAAAAAGCAGAGGGCCTGGACCTCGTCCGAGAGCCTCGTGCGTCCGGCCGAGAGGCGAACTTTTGCCTTAGGCACCGCGATGCGCGTGCAGGCGATCATGCGCACCAGATCGAAGGGGTCGACCTGCGGGCTGTTGGCCAGGGGCGTGCCGGGCATCGGCATCAGCGAGTTGATCGGTACGCTCTCGGGTTGTGGGTTGAAGTTGGAAATGACTTCCAGCATGCGCAGGCGGTCGGTGATGGTTTCGCTCAAGCCAAGGATGCCACCGCAGCAGACGGAAATGCCCGCGTCCTGCACATTGCGAATCGTGCGCAGGCGATCTTCGTAGGTGTGGCTGGTAACGATGTTCGGATAGTGCTCGGGCGAAGTGTCGAGATTGTGGTTGTAGGCAGTCACTCCGGCATCGCGCAGTTGCTTCGCTTCCTCGAGTCCGAGCTCGCCGAGAGTCACGCAGACTTCCATGTTGAGCGCCGACACATCGCGTACGATATCGAGCACCTTTTCAAACTTCTCGGTGCCGCCACGCACTCCCTTCCACGCGGCGCCCATGCAAAAACGGGTCGAGCCATTGCGCTTAGCAGCAAGCGCGTGTTGCATCACCTCATCACGCTCGAGCAGAGCCTGACGCTCGATGTCGGTTTCATAACGCGCCGATTGTGAGCAATATGCGCAGTCCTCGGAGCATCCGCCGGTCTTGATCGAAAGCAGCGTGCAAAGCTGAATCTTGCCATCGGGCCATGATTGCTCGTGCACTTCGCGGGCGAGCTTGAGCAGATCGAAAAACGGCAGCGAGTGGAGTTCCTGGAGTTCGGCAAGTTTCATGGGATGGCTTGGATGATTGGTGAAAATTTTCGGTTCGGAAACAGTCGTGCTTATCGGCGCCAGCTACCGCGTGACACCGGCAGTTTTCCGAAGCTGATGACCCGATAGTCGGTCGCACCGGTCGCGCCTTCGAGCGGAATGCCGAGCTTGCTTTTCCACGCGGCGCTCATGCTTTCGCCAGTGTGGCAGCCCCAGCTTTTGCAGTACGCGTTGTGCGCGAAAACCGAGGACTTGATTTTTGAAAGGTCGCGTTCGTGAAGCCAGGCGGTCGACGCGGCCATGATGTCGGCCCCGTACTCAAACATGAAGGCATGGCGATTTGAATGCCCGAAGAAATCAAAGGTCTCAATCGATGCCTTCGGCCGCGAGTTCATGGCGCGAATGAATGATGCCGAATCATGGAACCAGATGAGTGTCGCCCTTCGTTCCGCGGCAACCTCGCTGATCCATGTCGTGTAAGGTTTGCCGTCTTCCCTGGAGCGCGCTTGGTAGGATGGTTGATAAATGATCCATACCAATGGCGCATTGGAGCCATAAGCCTTGCGGATTTCCGCCATGCGCAGGGTGGATGCCCTGATGAAGTTCGCCCACCAGCGGTCGTGTTGATCTTCCTTGATCCGAAGGTCTTCCCATTTCCGAAGGGCCGGACCGCCTGCCACGATGACATGGTCGGCTCGCAGCGATGGCTGCAAAAAAAGAATGATGAGAGCAACCTTGAGAAAGGCTCGAAACATGGATGCGAAACTAGCCGCCGCCGGCCACTCTGGAAAGCGGGAAAACACCATTCGGGTCACCCGGTCAATTTTCTAAACCGTTGCGGATGATCTCCATGAAGCTTTGCGGCTCGAGGGCTGCGCCACCGATGAGCGCGCCATCGATGTCCGAGCAGGCCATCAGCTCGGCGGCATTGCCGGGCTTTACGCTGCCACCGTATTGGATGCGGGTCCTTGCGGCGGTGTCGGCACCGTAGAGTTCGGCAACCAGCGAGCGCACAAAGGCATGGGCGTCTTGCGCCTGCTGCGAGGTCGCGGTTACGCCGGTGCCGATGGCCCAAACCGGCTCGTAAGCGATGACCGTTTCGGCCATGTCCTTTTCGGCCAAGCCCTTGAGGCCTTCGGTGACCTGGCGGCGCAGCACGGCTTCGAGTTGACCACCCTCGCGTTCGGCAAGGGTCTCGCCGATGCAGAAAATCGGCTTCAGGTTTGCTTCGCGGGCCTTGAGCATCTTCGCGTTGATGATCTCGTCCGTCTCACCGAAAATCGAGCGGCGCTCGCTGTGACCAAGGATCACATAGTGCACGAAGAACTCGCGCAGCATCATCACACTCACTTCGCCGGTGTAGGCGCCGGCATCGAACTGCGAGCAGTTTTGCGCGGCGATCTGGATCGTTTGGGAATTCTGGCCGGAGCTGTGCAATGTCTCGGCAAGTTTCGGCAGCGACACAAAAGGCGGAGCGATGACGATCTCGCTGGCAAGGTTGAGGCCTTGAATCTTGGCGATGAAGCTTTTGACGAAGTCCTCGGTTTCGGAGGCTCCTTTGTTCATCTTCCAGTTGGCGGCAAAGATCGGCTTGCGGTTCATGAGTGTGTGGATTCGGTGTTTGGGGGATATATTGGAAATCAGGCGTTGTTGAGTGCCGCGACGCCGGGAAGCTCCTTGCCTTCGAGAAGCTCTAGCGAGGCGCCACCGCCGGTGGAAATGAAAGTCATTTTGTCGTCGAGGCCGAACTGGTTGACCGCAGTCACCGAGTCACCGCCGCCAATGATGGTCACCGCACCTTTGGAGGTCGCTTGTGCCACTGCTTCGGCGATCGCACGGGTTCCTTTGGCGAAGTTTTCGATTTCGAAAACCCCCATCGGTCCGTTCCAAATGATGGTGCGGGCCTTGGCAACTTCCTCGCTGAATTCGCGAATGGCGACATCGCCGATGTCGATACCTTCCCAGCCGTCGGGTGTCTCACCACCCTGCTCGTAGGGAGCGGTCACTTGAGTAGCGGCGCCATCCTTGAACTCCTGGGTGATGCGGGTATCGGCCGGCAGCAGGAAGCGCACGCCTTTGGCCTTGGCCTTGGCAAGAATCTCGAGTGCAAGGTCGAGCTTGTCGGCTTCGACGCGGCTATTGCCGGTGTGATAGCCTTGCGCCTTGCGGAATGTGTTGGCCATCGCACCACCGATGATGAAGGCATCGGCCTTCTCCATGAGCGAGGTGATCACCTGAATTTTGTCGGAAACTTTCGCGCCGCCCATGATCACGAGGAAAGGCTTGGCCGGTTTTTCAAGCTCGTCGCAAAGGTACTGAAGCTCGCGCTCCATCAGGAATCCCATCGCCGAGGTCGGGATGAAATGGGTCACCCCTTCGGTCGAGGCATGCGCACGGTGGGCGGTGCCGAAGGCGTCGTTGACATAAATTTCGGCGGAGCCGGCAAGTTGTTTAGCGAACTCTTTGTCATTCGCTTCTTCCTCGGCATGGAAACGGGTGTTCTCAAGAATGAGTACTTCGCCCGCGCCAAGCTCAGCACGCAGCGCGGCAGCTTCAGCACCCACGCAGTCAGGCGCAAGTTTCACGGTCTTACCAAGAATCGATCCAAGATGCGCGGCGGTCGGCGCCAGCGAGTACATGGCTTCCGGCCCTCCCTTGGGACGACCCAGATGAGAGCATAGTACCACTTTCGCACCGCCATCCACCAGATGCCGAATGGTCGGTACTGCCGCCTGAATGCGGGTGTCGTCGGTGATGACTCCGTCCTTGAGCGGGACATTGAAGTCCACGCGCATGAGAACTTCCTTGCCGGAAAAATCGAGATTGCGAATCGAGAGCTTGGCCATGGGGCGGGAATACCGCCGCAGTCGAGCCTTCATGTCAAGCCGCGTGCGGAAGAAAAAACCAGTAACTCCGTCACTTCACCGGAAAGGGCACGCTGCGAAAACGCGCCGATTGCCGGCGAATCTGATCGTCCGCCGGTGCAAGCTCCATCGCTCGGTTTGACCACTCGACCGCCTTGGCGCGATTCCCTTTGGCGAATTGAATCTCGGCCATGGTGTCGAGGTAGGCAGCCTCATCCGGATGATGGCTGAGCGCCAATGTGATATCCTTCTCGGCGGCCTCGAGTTCCCGCATCGAGCGCGAAGCAAACCATGCGGCTGTGTTGCGCAGGTGGTCGTCATCCGGAAATTTCGCGATCTCGCCGCGAAGGTAATCCCATGATGCGCGGAACCATTGATCATGTTCGGTCTTGAGCCCGGCCTTGCGGAGCGCGGGCAGGAAATAATCCGCAAGCGATCCGTCGCTGATGGCATTTCGGTGACAACGCTCCAGCAATTCGATCGCGCCCTTGCGGTCGGCCTTGAGTTTACCGAGCGCTCGCGACATGTCGGCATGAAGTCGCATGCGCGAAAATTGGGTCGGCGACTGCCATCGGGGCTCGGCGGCAATGACGATCGAGTTGATCATTTCAAAAGCAGCTGCCGCTTTTGACCAATCGGACCGTTCGAGCACATCATCAGCGTAGGACCTGACGAACAAAGCAAAGTCCTCCTGATCATCATTCGGATCGGCATAAGTCAGCGCCCGCTTCCACCACTCGCCCGCAGTCAGGTATTCACCGCCGAAGGCGTAACCATTCGCAACACGCAGGCATTCGCTCGCTTGACCCAACGCGAGTTGATTCGCCAAGCGATCATGTTTTTCCGCCTCCTTGGCGCGACCGGCACGACGCAGGCTGCTTGCGGCGTAAGCATGAATTTCGGGGGACGGCTCGCGATCCGGATCGGATGCGTCGTCGATCTGCGCGAGGATCAACGAGGCCGCCTCATCCCAACGGTTGGCGGCCGAGAGCCACACCATGCGGCTTTCCCATGGAATGGCTGCGCGGGTTTTTTCCGGCATCCGATCCATGGCCTTGAGGCTGTTCGCCAAGTCATAGGCAGTGATGCCCATCGTCAGCATGCGTGCCAGCAATCGGGGCCTTAGGCCCTCCGGCGCATCGTCGATCGACTTCCACACCCGCTCAATGAATTTGTCCCGAATGTTTTCGGGATCATTGCGGATTTTGAAAATCACCAGCATCGCGTCGAAGCGTGCCGAGATGTCCGATTCCGGGTCCAGCTCGCCGAGCCACTCCCACCACTCGGTGATCACATCATCCTCGCCAAGCACGGGTGAAACTAGCGCCTGCCAGCGTTGCTGATCCTGGCCTGCCCACTTCAGTGCCATCCGCCACGCGAGTTTGGGTGCTTGATACGGCACTTCGCCCCGACCAAAAAAATTGCCAACAAGCCGGATGAACAACTCGGGGTTTTTCTCCGAAAGCAACGCGATCGGCTCGAGAAATTGCGTGTCATTACGCGCGTGCAGGCCACGCCTTTCATTGAAGTACGCCAAGGCCGCGAGCCGTTCCATCGCGGTCGAGGGAGCGCGCTGATCTTCGACATCCACCCCTTCAAGTTCGGCCAACAACGCCTCAATCCACTGTCCAGCGTCCGATGCGTCTTCCTTCAGACCAATCGCGCGCATCGCATCGCCCGACTTTTCGACGGCGTCAAAATACTGAAACGCAATCAGCGGTTGGGCCTTGACCATCGTAGGCTCCGCAAGTTTGAGGCGACCAAGCGCGTGAAGTGCATTGAGCGCGTTGTCGCGTTCCGAGCCACTCTTGGAATCAAGCGCCTTGGTGAAAACCTCAAGCCCGGCATCACCCGAAATTTCTCCCTTCCATGCACGCGCCGCCGCTTCGGCATAAGCCGCGGTGAGACGATTTTCATCGGACGATTTTTGCATCTGCTCCAACCACGGGAGAGGGTCACCCTCGATGCCGGACATCAATGCCGCAGATTTCAAATTGCCCAACTTTCGCGCGATGTCCGCCGCAGCTTGCGTGTTTCCCGCCGCGCGCATCAGCGCGAGCCTCCACGGATCGGACTTGGCCTCACCCGCAGCGACATTTTTCAACTCCTGATCCAATAAACCCTGACTGCGCAAAAAATCCGCATGCCCCAAAAGCCCGGCTTCGTCGACGGCACCCAATTCAAGATACTCCCTCGCCGATTTGGCATCACCCGCAACAATCGCCTCACGCGCCGCTGTCAGCGCAACATCATCCAGCGACGCTTCGAGCTCCGTCCTCACATCGGCCGATGATTCCATCGCATAAAGTTTCAGCATCTGACGCCACGCACGGCGTTTCTTCAACTGAGTGAGAATCACCGCCTTTTCCTCAGGCGTCGCCGTCACAAATCGATCGGTGAACTCGATCACGGCGGGTTCGGTCTCGGGCGTGATACCGAGTTCGATCCGCCGCACAATGTCGCGGGCACGCGTCGACTTTTCCGGATCGGCGTCGTTCGCGGCGGACTTCAAGGCCGGCAGTGCCTCGGCACCAAGTTTCCACAAGTCCAGCGCCGCCTCCTCGCGCACCTTGAAGTTTTCATCGGCCAACAACGCGATCAGCCGATCAAGCCCCTTGTCACCCGCAGGTTTTTCCGCAGCTCCGGCATGAGCGCCCAGCAAGCATGCGCAGAGCAGGATGATGAAAATTCGGGGCTTCATGCGGGGGCGTCGATCGGATGATGAAGGTGCGCGACACTGCCAAGCGGATCACGCGGCGAAACTCTCGCCGCACGAGCAAGTGACCACTGCATTCGGATTGCTCACCTTGAAACCTCCTTGCTGAAGGTCGTCGGAAAAATCCAGTTCGCTGCCGCTCACAAACAGCGCGCTTTTGGGATCGATCACCACATTCACGCCATTGCTCGGCACCATGATGTCGCGATCGCGCGGACCATCGACGAGGTCCATCTTGTACTGCAATCCCGAGCATCCACCACCGACCACCGCGATGCGCAGCGCGCCATCGGGCCTGCCCTGCCTGTCGAGAATGCCACGCAAATGTGCGGCCGCCGGCGTGAGCACACGCACCAGCTTCTCGTTGCCGATCTTGTAGTTCAATGTCGAACTCACGGCAAAATCTGTGACACCATTGCCGCGCAGTCAACCCGCGCCATCATTCGGCGCGAGCCTTTCTGCGGGTGGAAAAATTACTCCGCAGCCTCCGACTGCGGCGCTTGCGCGGTTTCGTCGGCGACCTTCTTGGCAACCTTCTTGGCCGGAGCTTTTTTGGCAGCTACCTTTTTGGTGGCGACTTTCTTGGCCGGCTCCTTCTTGGCGCTGGTTTCCTTCTTCGCGACGGACTTTTTGACGATTCCGCCGAGTTTCGCCTGCTCCTTCTTGCGCTTGAGATAATCAGCACGACGGCGGCGTTTGGTGATTTTATTTGATTGCTGGCCCATGGTTGGTGGCCATTGGCTAGGGGTTCCAGCGCCGGGGATCAAGCTGAATTCTTCACAAGTTGTGTTGATTGAATGGTTTCGCATTCGACAGCGGCCGATTTGGCCCGCAGATTCCCCGCCCCATGGCAGGTCTCATCATAGCTCCACGCGCCCGCATTTTCCACGGCCACGAGTGGGTTTACGCCACCGAAATCCGCAAAACTTTCGGTGATCCGCAACCCGGTGATGTGGTCACGCTCAAAGATTTCCGCGACCGCCCGCTCGGCTCGGCCATCTACAACCCGCAGTCGCAAATCGTCGCCCGCCGGTTCTCGCGCCGCCGCCAGGACCTCGATCTCGACTTTTTCACCCGCCGCATCCGCCAGGCGATCGAATACCGGGAGCGCAAGGAAATTGACCCACGGCTCTGCCGACTCGTTTGGAGCGAGTCGGATGGCATCCCGGGCCTGATCATCGACCGCTACGGTGATCATCTTTCAGTCCAGACGCTCACGCTGGCGATGGATCTGCGCAAGGAGCTGATCCGCGACGCCTTGGTGGCTCTGCTGAACCCGAAGTCAATCGTACTGCGCAACGACTCACCATCGCGCAGGGCCGAGGGCATGGAAACCGGCATCGAGATGCTGCATGGCGAAAATCCGGGCTCATTTGTCGTGCGCGCCAATGATCTTGATTTCGAGGTCGACCTCTTCGATGGCCAGAAAACTGGGCTATACCTCGATCAGCTCCAATCCCATACCGAAGTCGCTAAGCTCGCCAAGGGCAAACGCGTGCTCGACTGCTTCACCAACCAAGGTGGCTTTGCCCTCGCCTGCGCCAAAGCCGGCGCGGAAAAAGTGACCGCCGTCGATGTCTCCGCCGCCGCTTGCGAGGCCGCTCGCCACAACGCGAAACTCAATGGTCTCGAAATCGATGTGATCGAACACAATGTCTTCGATTTCCTCAAACACGCCGAGCCGCAATACGACCTAATCATTCTCGATCCGCCAAGTTTCACCCGCAACAAAAAGACCCTCATGGATGCGATGCGCGGCTACAAGGAGATCCACCTTCGCTCGCTCAAGCTGCTCGAAAAAGGCGGCATCCTCTCGACCTTCTGCTGCTCGCACCATGCCTCACGCGAACTGTTTCTCGAAAACCTCGCCGATGCCTCGGTCGACGCGAAGAAATCCCTGCGTCTCATGCAGGAACACTCGCAACGCGCCGACCACCCGATCCTCATCACGATCCCCGAAACCGGCTACCTCAAGGGCTTCACGGTCGAGGTGATCGCGACGCGGTAAGTATCAAGGCTCCATCGGATAGGCGTTTTCGCCGTGCTCCGAGCGGTCGAGACCTTCATTTTCCTGCTCGGCATTCACGCGCAAGCCGATGAGGACTTTGACGACCAGGGCGATGATCACCGTCGCGACAGCCGACCACAGAATGGTCGCGCCAAGAGCGGTGGCTTGAATGGTGAGTTGCTCGCCAAGTGGTTTCACAAGGCCGAGACCGCCAAATGAGGCCTGACCAAACACCGCCACCAGCAAAGTGCCAAGGATACCGCCGACACCATGAACGGCAAACACATCGAGCGAGTCGTCGATGTGCATTTTTTCACGGATCAGGCTCACGCTGAAATAGCAAACGACTGCGGAAATCGCGCCAATCGCGATGGCACCGATTGGTCCGACATCGCCCGAGGCTGGAGTGACTGTGGCAAGGCCCGCGACCAAACCGGTGACCATGCCGACGAGGCCAGACTTGCCGTTGCGGATGCGCTCCATGAGCGACCAAACGAGTGCCGCCGCGCAGGCAGAAAGGTGCGTGACGAGCAGGGTCATGCCCGCATTGGCACCGGCGGAAAGTTGACTGCCCGCATTGAAGCCAAACCATCCGACCCAGAGCATCGCCGCGCCGATGAAGACCATGCCGGGATTGTGTGGCGGATGCGGGTGCTGCGGAAATCCGCGACGCTTGCCGAGCATGATTGCAAGCACCAGTGCCGTGGTGCCAGCCGTGGCGTGAACCACGATGCCGCCGGCGAGATCCTTGACGCCCATGTCAAAGGCCCAACCACCACCCCAGACCCAATGGCAAACTGGTGCGTAAACCAAGGCGAGCCACAGCGCGGAGAACAAAACGATCGCGCCAAATTTCATCCGCTCCACCACCGCGCCGACATAAAGGCCAGGCGTGATGATCGCAAAAGTCATCTGAAACATGAGAAACACCGCTTCGGGAATCGTGGTGTTCGGTACCGCTTGCATCAGCGACTCCGGTTTCAAGAAACTGAGGTCGAATGTGCCGATCCAGCCGCCATCTCCCTTGAACGCCAGGCTGTAAAGCCCGCCAATCCAAAGCAACGAAGCCACGCAGCCGATGGCTGTGCACTGGGCCATCACCGAAAGCGCATTGCGACCGCGGACGAGGCCGCCGTAAAACAAGGCAAGTCCTGGCATGGTCATAAATAACACCAATGCGGTGGCGGTCAGAATCCATGCGGTGTTGCCGCCATCGATCGGGGTGCTCGCTTCCGCTGCACTGGCTAGCTGTGAACCAAGTGCGATAGCACCTAAGACATTGAGTGTGAGTTTGTTCATGGGTTGGGTGCGGCGGACGATAAGGACAACAATTGGATTTTGTCATGAATGAAATTTTTCGAATTTCTTTCAACCGCCTTGTTCCTTGAATCCCCCGCCGATCCGCGATTCAATCCGCGACGCCCCATGGACTATTCGACCCTCATTGCTAAGAACCGCAGCCGTTTCGGCGAGCTTGAGGATGCGGTGGGAGATCCGGATTTGTTTTCCGATCCGAAGCGGGCGCGGGAAATTTTGCGCGAGCACCGCAGGATCAAGGAAACACTCGAACTCTGGGACCGCTTGGAGTCGGCCAAAAAACAAATCGCCGAAAATCAAGAACTGGCGAAGTCCGAGGATGCGGAAATTTCCGCGATGGCGACCGAGGAAATTCCGGCGCTCGAGGCATCGATCGAAAAACTTTCCGAAGATATCCAATACGCGCTTTTGCCCGCTGATCCGAATGAGGATCGCGATGCCTTGATTGAAATCCGCGCCGGAGCCGGTGGTGACGAGGCTTCGTTGTTCGCCGCTGAGCTGATGCGCGCCTACCAGCGCTATGCCGACCTTCGTGGCTGGAAATGCGAGCACCTCGAAAGCAGCCCGTCGGAGGTGGGCGGATTCAAGGAAGTGATTCTGAAAATCACCGGCGAAGGTGTCTTTCGATTCATGAAATACGAATCCGGCGTTCACCGCGTGCAACGCGTACCCGCCACCGAAACGCAAGGCCGCGTGCACACTTCGACGGTCACCGTAGCAGTGCTACCCGAAGCTGAGGAGGTCGATGTCGAGATCAAGCCCGATGACCTCCGCATCGAGGTCTGCCGCGCGGGTGGTGCCGGCGGTCAGCATGTGAACCGCACGGAATCGGCCGTGCAAATTTTCCACCTCCCTACCGGCATCTATGTCCGCTGCGAAGAAGGTCGATCGCAGATCAAAAACAAGGAACTCGCCCTGCAGATCCTGCGCTCGAAGCTCTACGAGCAAAAACTTCAGGATCAGCAACAGGCATATTCTTCGCACCGACGTTCGCTCATCGGGTCCGGTGACCGCTCGGAAAAAATCCGGACCTACAACTTCCCGCAATCGCGCGTCACCGATCATCGGATCGGTCTCACCTCGCACAACCTCACCGGCGTGATGGCCGGAGATTTCTCGGAACTGACTGCCGGATTGCAAAAAGCCGAGATGGCCGAGCGACTAGCCGAAGCCGGGATGTAAGCCTCATCATCATTCGCATCATGTCCATTTTCGAAAGAGCCCGTGAGTTGGCGATTGTGCAATCCGCCGCCGAAGTCATCGCGTGGGATCAGGAAACCTACATGCCATCGCAGGCCAATGATCATCGCGCCAAACAGCTTTCATGGCTCGCCGCGCGTGCCCACGAAATGGCCACCTGCGATGAGTGGCGCCGCGATCTCGAGGATGCGGAAAACAGCGACACGGGCAGTGATGCAAAACTCACCGCCAACCTGCGCGAGCTCCGTCGGCAGTTTGAACGCGCGACAAAATTACCCACCGCGCTCGTCGCCCGCGAATCATCCGCCACATCGCTGGCCAAGCACGCATGGGCCGAGGCACGCGAAAAATCCGACTTCAAGGCATTCGCGCCGCATCTCGAGGAGTTGCTTGAAATCGCCCGAGAAAAAGCCGCGCTCTGGGGTTATGCCAACGAACCCTACGACGCGCTGCTCGAAGGCTATGAACGCGGCACATCAACTGCCGCGGTAGCAACGCTGTTTGATCAACTCCGCCCAGAGATCCGATCGATCGCGGCCGCTGCCGTGGAAAAATCGAATCAGCAAAGCATCAACCTACCTGCCGGCCCCTACCCGGTTGCCGCTCAGCAAAAGCTGAATCAGCAAATTGCCGAATCCATTGGCTTTGATTTCACTGCCGGACGCATCGACACCACGGCGCACCCGTTTTGCACGACGCTCGGCCCGCACGATGTGCGCCTCACCACGCGCTATGACGAAAATGATTTTACCTCGTCGCTCTTCGGAGTGCTTCACGAAGCGGGTCACGGGCTCTACGAGCAAGGCCTCCCCGCGGACGACTTCGGGCTTCCATCAGGCGCCGCAGTATCCCTCGGCATTCACGAATCCCAATCACGCCTGTGGGAAAATCATGTCGGCCGCTCGCGCGAATTTTGGCAAAAGTGGTATCCGGTCGCGCAGGAAATTTTCCCGCAGTTGAATGCTTTTCCGCTCGATGACTTTCTTCGCTTCATCCGCAGCGCCGCGTTTTCGCCGATCCGCGTCGAGGCCGACGAAGCAACCTACGACCTGCACATTCTCCTGCGCTTCGACATCGAGCGCCGCATGCTCAATGGCAGCTTATGCGTGAATGATGTGCCCGCGGCATGGAATGATGGCTTCCGTGAGTTGTTTGGATTCACGCAGAAAAACGATAGCGAAGGTTGCCTGCAGGACATCCATTGGTCGATGGGCGGGCTCGGATATTTCCCCACCTACACGCTCGGCAACATCCACGCCGCAAGCCTGTTTGCCCGTGCAAAGAGCGACGCCAACATCGCATCCGCCATCGCTGTGGCCAACTACGCACCCCTGCTTGCATGGCTGCGCCAAAACATCCACGCTCATGGGTCATCACTCGATCCAAGCGATCTGATCCAACAAGCCACCGGCAAAAAACCCTCGTCCGAGGATTACATCAAGCACCTCACCCACCGCTACCTCTGATCCATGAGCCAAGGAATTTTCATCGTCATCGAAGGCATCGACGGCACCGGCAAGTCGACCCAATCAAAGCGTCTCGCCGAGTGGTTCCGCTCGCGTGGGCGCGAGGCGGTCCTGAGCCGCGAACCGACCGACGGTCCATGGGGAAAAA
>JBIKIK010000166.1:0-3980 GCA_044361655.1 Luteolibacter sp.
CGGCGAGGAATGGATCGAGCAGGGTGGGATTCGAATCGCAAGGGAGGAAAAGTCATGAAAAGCACGATGATGAAACATGTATTGGAGGCGTACGATGAAGAAGTCGCGATTGCCGTCGATGGCGTGATGCTCGACGGTGATCTTGTTGTACCCGCCAACGCCAAGGGGATTGTCATCTTCGCACATGGCAGTGGCAGCAGCCGCAAGAGTCCGCGCAATCGTCAGGTGGCCGAAACGATTCGCGAGAGGGGCATGGGCACGCTGCTATTTGATTTGCTCACGACCGAAGAAGAGCGCTTGGACGAATCCACGGGCGCCTTGCGTTTCGATATCCACATGCTTGCGACGCGGCTTGAAGGCGTGACGCATTGGCTTGTTTCGCAATCGGAATGGAAGGAAATGGGCATAGGGCTTTTTGGCGCCAGCACCGGTGCCGCGGCGGCCTTGGTGGCGGCAGCGCATTTGGGCGATCGAATTTCGGCGGTCGTCTCAAGAGGTGGTCGACCGGACTTGGCGAGCGGTGTCCTTGAGCAGGTCCGCTGTCCGACGCTGTTGATAGTCGGAAGTCTCGACGAGTTGGTGCTGCGCCTCAACGAAGACGCGCGGGCACAGATGGCTTGCGAGACTGATTTGCGCATCGTGCCGGGCGCGACACATCTTTTCAGTGAGCCGGGAAAACTTGAGCAGGTCGCCAACCTAAGTGCCCAATGGTTTGAAAAACACATGTCAGGCGCCATCAAGGAAAGGGGTGACGCGTGAGGGGATCGGCTTACAAGGATCGACTTGAAGCAGGCCGTTTGCTTGCCGACAAGTTGACTGAATACGCGGATGACAAAAAGGTCATCGTGCTTGGTCTGCCGCGTGGTGGTGTGCCAGTCGCGTGCGAGGTGGCGAAAAAAATTCACGCCCCGCTTGATGTGATGGTTGTGCGCAAGCTCGGCGTGCCGGGTTGGGAGGAGCTGGCGATGGGTGCGATCGCGAGTGGTGGCGTCCGGGTGCTCAATGATGATGTGATCCGAAACCTGCATATTTCCGAGAAGGCGCTTGAGAAGGAGGTCGATATCGAGCTTGAGGAACTGCGTCGTCGCGAGTTGGCGTATCGGGGTCATGCCGGTGCGCCTGCGGTGAAAGGCCGCACGGTTTTGCTGATCGATGATGGCATTGCGACGGGCTCCACGATGCGGGCTGCTGTCCAGGCTTTGCGTCAGCAAGGTGCGGCGCGCATCGTCGTGGCGGTGCCAGTAGCGGCGGCCGATACATGCGAGGAATTAGAGCCTATGGTCGACCGCTTGGTTGCCTTGATGAAGCCCGCGGTGTTCGGTGCGGTGGGTCATTGGTACGAGCGTTTCCCGCAGGTCGATGATGCGGAGGTTCGGTCACTGCTCGAGCAGACGGCGGTGCCAGCGCATGCCGGATGATTTCGCGAGGCATGCATGGTGCCATGTTCTTTTGGGCCGAAGTCCTTGCATGCGTTCCCACGCGTGCTAATCAATGGGCTGCATGCCTGCCGCGCAAATATCAAAGCCCACGCGCGCCTTTGAGAAAAGGCTGCTGGTGGCGTTGTGGATGTTGTGCGGCCTGATGGCGCCGCTTCGCGCAGAGGAAGCGCCGCCAGTGGCGCAGGTCGTCGAAGCGCCGGCCGACGCGCCCGTCGGGCCAGACCAAGTGGTGAGCCGCAGCAAGCAGTTTCGTGTGTCGGGTGGCGATAGCTTGGTGCGCGGGTCGGTGGCCTTGTTGGCGGAAGAATCCAAGGATGAGTTCTTGAAGCTCACCACTGAGGAAGATTCGTGGAAAATTCCGGTGAAGGTGATCTTGAGTGGCAAGTCGGGTGATCCCTTGCCGCCGCGCACGGTGAGCATGCGTTTGTGGATTCTCGAAGGGGTGCCGCAGTTGCAGATCGATGTGCACTTGAGCCGCGGCATAGATCAGGAGCGCTTCAAGCGTGCGGTGACGGCGGCGATGCTTTACGAGCGAGCCTTGCGTGATCGTAGTGGCGATGCGTTGGATCATCCTTTTTTTGTGCCGCCGTGGCTTGCCGATGGTTTGCGTGAGGCCACCGCGTGGAGTCTCAACCTAAGCGACCGCCGTTTGTACGAGGCTCTCTTCAAGCAGGGTGGCTTGTTCAAAATTGAGGAAATGTTTGCGGTCGGTGAGCGTGCCTTTGACGAGATGGATACGGCGATGCGTGCGGCGTTTCGTGTTTCTTCGGGCGCCTTGGTGATGGCCTTGCTCGAGCAGCCGCAGGGGCGCGAGGGTTTTCGTGCATTTCTCAATGAGGTCGGCGCCTACGAAGGCGAGATGCCGGTCCTGCTACGCAAGCATTTCCCGGAGCTCAACCTCTCGAGCACGAGCCTTGCAAAATGGTGGGCGTTGCAAATGGCCAACAAGGGTGGGCTCAACCAGCTCACCGATGTGCTGACGATTCGCCAGACCGAAGCCAGTCTTGCCGAGGTGTTGCGTCTCAACTTCCGCGATGCCGAGGGCATTGTGCAGCAGAAGCCGATCGATGCGTGGCCCGAGCTTGCCGATCTCGAGGAAGGTGAGCGCGTGGTGGCCGTGCGACCTGCAGCCGAGGCGCTGGTGAGGTTGAGCTATCGTTGTTTCCCGTCCTATCGGCCCCTGTTGCAGGAGTATCAGCAGGTGCTCGATGCGATTTCAAAAAACCAGACGGCCAATGTCGCGGCGCGTCTCGCATCGCTCTCCGAAACCCGCAAGACGATGATCGAGCGGGTCGACCGCGGGCGTGACTATCTCGATTGGTTTGAGATCACCCGCGCGAGGCAGACCAGTGGCGCCTTTGATGATTACCTTCAATTGAAAGATCGTTTGAAGGATCGCCCGCATCGCCGCAATGATCCGATCTCTGATTACCTCGATCGGATGGATCGCGTGTTTTATCGCGAACAAGAAGCGCCGTTGCCTGGTGGCGATGACAATTTTTTGGGCGAGTGATTCGATGATCAGGCCTGTAAAAGCTCTCCAGCCTTGGCCTTGATTTCTGCGAGCTTCTCGCGCTGTGGTGCGGCGCCGCGTGCCTGATCCGGCTTACCTCCGCCTTTGCCACCGGCGATGGCGGCGAGGTCGCGGAGCAGGTCGCCGGCTTTGAGACCAGCGGCAATCGCATCGGCACCACAGTGGGTGGCGAGGTGGAGCTTTTCGCCGTCGTCGACGACGAGGAGTGCGGCTTTGGCGAAATTCTTTTTCTTGAGACCGTTTTGAAGCTCCTGCAGCAACGAGGCATCGGACTCGAAGGTGGCGATGATCGGCTCGCCTTTGGCGATGAGCTCGGCGAGAGATTCGTCGGCGAGTTTGGCTGCCTGCGACGACTGGATTTTCTTGATGCATTTTTCCGCTTCGATCGCTGCTTGTTGGGTTTCCTCGAGCGTGCGTTGACCGTGGGCAAAGGTGGCGTTGATCTGTGTGATGTCTGCGCGTTCGGCGAGCATCGCGGCCATGATGTGCGGGAAGTCGTTTACGGTCACCGCAGCTTCGCCGAAGGTGGCGAGTTTCTCATTGGCGGAGGCGAGCTTCGCGCGGGCGGCCTTGAGCTCTTGATCCCATTTCTCGACTGATTCGTTCAGATGCGCCCATGCCGCATCGCCGCAAACCGCCTCGATGCGGCGAACGCCGGATGCGATGGCGCCTTCGGATTTGATTTTGAAAAGCCCAATGTCGCCGGTGTTGCGAACATGAGTGCCGCCGCAAAGTTCCTGCGAGTAGCCGTTGAGCTCGTGCGCCTTGCCGCCGATCTGCACAACGCGGACGACATCGCCGTACTTGTCGCCGAAAAACTGCATGATGTCGGCACGGCCCTTGATGTCGGCATGTTTCACATCGGTCCAGGAAACTGAATCATTGGCCTTGATGGCGGCGTTGACCTTTTCCTCCATTGCGGCGAGTTGCGTGGGCGTGACAGCGGCGCTGTTGAAGTCGAAGCGCAACCTGTTTTCATCGACAGAAGAGCCTTGCTGCGCGGCGTC
>JBIKIK010000167.1:0-3908 GCA_044361655.1 Luteolibacter sp.
TCGCGATCATGATCATTGGCGGCGGACTCATCTTCACCGCCTACCAACGCTGGTCGCTCGAAAAGGCATCCGACACACGCCCGGCCGTCATTCACCGCATCAAACAGGAACGCGACCTTCGCATCATTCGCCAGGACGGCAAAACGCACGACCTCTTCGAGCTTCGCGGTAAAGTCTGGGCCGTCCACCTCGTCAGCACCAGCAACCCGCAACTTTCGCAGCGTAGCCTCGCGGTCATGAAACGTCTCGCGGCAAAATTTTCCGACCAACAGGACTTTCATCTCGTCACGCTCGTCCTCGATCCTATCCCTGCCGAGCAGGCAACATCCACACTCGCGAATTATGCCAACGAAAATGGCATGCAACTTTCCCAATGGTGGGTCGGCACCAACGAACCCAAAACGCTTCACCGCTTCGTGAAAAGCGAACTCAAAGGCTCGCTGTTTCCCCACCTCGAAAACGACCGATGGATCCATGATTCCTCGATCGTCCTCATCGATCGTGGCGGCCACCTTCGCCGCGCCGTGATCCCTCGCAAAAACGGCGGCACACCCGCCGTGCTGCCCTTCGATTTCGAGCAAGCCGCCTCATGGGACGCGAAGGGCTTGAAATCAGGCTCCTCACTCAGCAACGAAGAAGAACTCGAAGCCGTCATACAGCAGACAATTCAAACCTTGCTCACCGAAACCACCGGACCCTCATGACACGCAAAACCACCATCACGCTCTTCTATACCGGCGTCGCAATCGTTTCGATTGCCATCCTCGCCCTCGCATTTTTCATCCGCTCGCGAATGCCCGATCCCGACATCCACACGATCGTCAACACCGGCAAGGAAAGCACCCCCTCATGGTTCCCGATCGGCAGCGACCTCGCGGCGATCAATCAAGCGGGCGACGCGGTCAAACTCTCCGACCTGAAAGGCAAGGTCTGGATCGCGGCAGAATTTTTCGCAGTGTGCCCGCATTGCGCGGTCCGCAACGGCGAAGAGCTTCGCAAAATTTACGACGAGTTCCGCTCGCATCCGGATTTTCACATCACCTGCATCTCGGTCGACCCCGATCACGATACCCGCGAAAAACTCGCCGACTACGCCAGCGCACTCGGCGCCGATACGAAAAACTGGTGGTTCCTCAATGCCGGAGACGCAAAGGCGACTCACACCTACCTCGAACAAACGCTGAAATTTTTCGGCATTCGCGAGCGCAGCGACCCGGCCGACATCGAGGCCAACGGCCGCTATGCCCACGACCTCGGATTCCTGCTCGTCGACCGCGACTTCAATGTCATCGGCAAATGGCCGCTCGCCGATGCCCGCTCCGATGAAGCCCGCCAGCGCGACCCGCAACTTTACGACCGCGTCAAAGAAGACCTCTTCAACCGCATCCGCGCGGAACTGAACAAAAAGCCAAGCAACCCATGAACGACGAACGCACCCAGTGGTTGCAACGCCAACCGCAAACGGAACTCGCCAAAAAACTTGGCATCTTCGCCTGGATCTTCTCGGCGATTGTCATGATTCTCGTCGTCGGCATGCGCGAACTCCGCCTGCCCATGCCATTCGGCATCTCGACCGACCTGCTGCCACCCTTCCACGCGCTTCTCAACACGCTGGTCTCAATTCTTTTGGTGGCCTCGCTCGTCGCAATCAAGCTCGGCAAAATTTCACTCCACCGCGCGCTGATGCTTCGCGCGATGCTGCTCTCGGTGATCTTTCTGCTTTCCTATGTGGTCTATCACATCACCACCGATCCCACACGCTTCGGCGGCACAGGAACGATTCGCACGGTTTATTTCATCCTGCTCATCACTCACATCGTCGCCGCCGCAGTAAGCCTGCCCTTCATCCTCTTCACCTTCATCGCCGCTTGGACCAACCAGTTCGACAAACACCGCAAGCTCGCCCGCTGGGTGTTTCCGTTGTGGCTCTATGTCGCGGTCACCGGTCCCGTCTGCTACTGGATGCTCAAACCTTACTACTGAGCACCAAGCACCATTTGCATGTCAGCCGCCACACCCCGCTCGCTGCACGATCTCTCGTTTTCCGAAATCGAAAACGAACTCGCCACCGCAGGCATCTCAAAGCAACACGCCAAATCCCTCTGGCGCGCGATCTACCGCCACGGAGTCACCGACCTCCATCAGCACGACTTCCTCCCACCCCTCGCACGCTGGATCGATAAATCAATCGGCGAAGGCAAATCGTTTTATCTCGATCAACCCGCGCTCGATCGCGAGATCCTCAGCAGCGATGGCCTCACGCGCAAATTTCTTCTGCGCCTCAACGATGGCCAAGTCATCGAAACAGTTCTGATGGGTTACGACTCGCGCCACACGGTTTGCGTCAGCACCCAAGCCGGCTGCGCGATGGGCTGCGTGTTCTGCGCGACCGGGCAAATGGGCTTTGTGCGACACCTCCGCCCCGGAGAAATCATCGCCCAAGTCCTCCACGCCAAAAGCGTGCTGCATGAAATGAACCCCAAAGCCCGCCTTCGCAATCTGGTGATGATGGGCATGGGCGAACCACTCCACAACATCGATGCGGTCCATCACGCGCTCGCCACGATCTCCGATGTCCGCGGCATCAGCATCGGCCCGTCGAAAATCGCCATCAGCACAGTAGGCGTCGTGCCGGGCATTTTGCGCATGGCCTCGGACAATTGGCCATACCGCCTCGCCGTGAGCCTCCACGGCTCAACCGAAGACGAACGCTCCGCGCTTGTACCCGCCAGCAAACGCTGGAACCTGGAATCACTCATCGACACCTGCCGCCACTACGGGAGCACCACCGGCAAACGCATCTTCTTCGAGTGGACCCTCATCTCCGGCAAAAACGATTCGCCCGAAACGGCCACACGCCTCGCCGACTTACTCCAAGGCATCGACGCCCACATAAACCTCATCCCGCTCAACCCCACCGGCGGATTCTCCGGCACCGCCAGCCCCTCCGGCGTGCAGTTTCAAAAAATCCTTCGCAACGCAGGATTCCCCTGCACCTTCCGTCAACGCCGCGGCATCGATGTCGCCGCCGGATGCGGCATGCTTAAGGCGGAGAAACGAAGCCATCAAAAACCCAGAGCAAAGGATGAATGTGACAAGATCGTCACATAGCCCCCCTTGAGCGCTTTCCCTGTAACCATCAAGTATTGCGCTGTTCCCGAGGGAATGCTTGATGCAAATTTTTAAACACAGGAAAGGATCAACTGAACGGACTTCTTCGATGAAGTCCGTTCTTTTCTCAGCCACGTGCATCGTTGCTCTATTGGCAAGCACGGCAATCACCTATGCCGAGAGCCTATCTTTCTACATCCGCCAGTACAAAGTCGAGGGGGCAAAGAAACTCACAAAGCTCGAAATCGAAGAGGCGGTCTACCCCTACCTCGGCCCGGGCCGCACTCCAGACGATGTCGAGCAAGCACGCCAGTCGCTCGAAAAAGCCCATCACCAAAAGGGCTATCAGACTGTCTCGGTTTCCATCCCGCAGCAAGATCCACGCCGCGGCATCATCCGCCTCGAAGTCTCACAAGGCGCCGTCGCCCGACTTCGTGTGAAAGGCTCACGCTGGTTCCTGCCCAGCGAAATCGAAAAAGCGCTGCCTTCAGTCGCCGAAGGAAAAACGCCCAACCTCAACCAGTTCACCAAGGAAATCATCGCGGTCAACCGCCTCGCCGACCGCCGCGTCACGCCCGAACTCCGCCCTGGCATGGAACCGGGCAGCGTCGATATCGACCTAACCGTTGAGGACAAGCTACCACTCCACGGCTCCATCGAACTCAACAACCGCTACAGCGCAGACACCACCGAGCTGCGCCTCAACGGTGCCATGACCTACGGGAACCTGTTCCAAAAAGGACACATCATCGGCGGTAATTTTCAAGTCGCTCCAGAAAACACCGACGATGCGCTCA
>JBIKIK010000168.1:0-3898 GCA_044361655.1 Luteolibacter sp.
TGGCTCGTGGTGAGTCGGCTTCGGCCCTCCCCGTGCTCGAAGCTCAGGCGCTCATCCTTACGAGGAACCAAAAAGCTCAACTCCTTCTTTGCGAGTGTCGCCAGAGACTGGGTCTGGTGGAGGAGGCTCTCGACTCCGCCTACGCTGCAATCCATCCCTTCCATGGCAACGACCCGATTGCTCTGCTCAAAGCGGCTGAACTGGAGGCACTAACCGGTCGCCCCAAAACTGCGCGCAAGCTTCTCCAACAGGCCGTTCCCGAAATGGAGCGATTTCCACAGCATCGATTGCTACAGGCTAATGTTCTCATCTTCCTGCGTGACTGGCCGGAGGCTGAGGCGATTCTTGAAACTCTGGTAAAGGAGTCTCCCGAAGACGCCTATATCCACTATCGCCTCTGCCGCTGCCATGTGGCCCGCTCCAATTGGCAGGAGGCTTTCGACCATGCCATCGAGTCCATCCGGCTCGAGCCCTCAAGAGCCTTGGTTCACGAACTGCTTGGGTATGCTCTGCACGGAATGGGGATGCTGGAACAGGCGAGAGCAGCCTTTGAGAATACCTCGATGCTCTCGCCCCAATGGGCCAGGCCCAAGGCGATGCTGGTGGCCTTGGCTCGGAAAATGGGATGCACTCAAATGGTGATTGATGATCTGCAGGCCGACTACTGGAAGACCAAACAGGAAACTGATAAGTAGAGGTGAAGGAGCCAGCAACGGCGGAGGTGGAGGCGGCTGCTGCTGTGGGAATCGGAGCGAATACCGCCTACCCCTTCCCCATCCGTTTGCGAAAATCCTGCAGCGGCAGCTCGATCCAACGCCACGAAGCGAGAGCCATGCCCCAGGTAAGGCCCGCGAAGACGCCCACTTTGAGAAGCGCCGGGATGCCCTTATTAAAGGCTCCGTTCCAGAGAAACGGCATCAACTTCCCGGCGATCAACGGCGCGAGATTGTGAAAAAGATAAATCCCATAGGACAGCTGGCCGATGCGCAGCAAAGCCGGCTGTTCGAGCAATTTCCCCAACCTACCGCGGAAGCCGACAATGCCGCTCGCGATGAATCCACAAAGCCCCACTGACAACAATGTCTGTTGCAGAAAACGCATGCCATAAGTAGGCGCGCCAAATGCATGGGCTGTGAACATCGCTGCGTAAGCCGCGACAGCCATGATCGAGATCCATCGCAAGACCGGACTCGACAGCAGCATACCGCGCCATTGCGCGATTGCCATCAAGGCGCCTATGCCAAAGTAATCGAGACACGAAATCGTCAGCACCTCCGGTCTCACGCACCAAGCAAGCATGTGGTCATTGAAAAACCGTGAAATCGGACCGAGCGCCGCAAATGCACAGACTGCGGGAATGATCAGGCCGCGAGGCAGCCACCAAATCACCAGCGGCCACACGAGATAGAATTGCTGCTGCATTGAGAGCGACCAAAAGTGGTTTGTTCCGGAAGGCCATTGATCGAGAAAGGCCATGTGGATGTTGGAAAGATGGCCCGCATACCATGGCCATGCCGCACGCATGTCCGGCGCACCCACCAACCATGCGATTGCCAGTGCCACATAATACGGCGCCAAAATTCTCAGGCCACGCCGCACCTGATACGACCACATCATTTTCCCTCGCCATGCCAAACCGCCCGCTTCGCCGCGATCACGCTCACGCAGCAGTGAGCCGGTGATCAGGTAGCCGGTCATCACTAGGAAAAAAAACAGGCACACCTCGAATGGCAGCCATCGCGACCATCCGCCCGGCCGCCAGTGATCCCAGCAAATCGCCAGAATCGCCACCGCCCGCAAGCCATCGAGTTGCACCGCACGCCCGTTCACTCAAACCGAGAAACCATGGTTTCCCCAACGATGCACGCGTTTTTCAGCCGCAGCGCGAGTTCTCCCGCCTGAGACGCGAAGCCTCCTCTCGTCATTCTCCTCAAGTCCTAATCCTGCTCCTTCTTACCGTTTTGAAGCCACGAAAAATCCGGCATCGATGTCATCCGACCCTCGTTCTTCATGAAATCAGCGAGCAGCTTTTCCTTAGTCATTTCGCCACGGCGATGCAATTCGGGTATAATTTCATTAAAGACCCAATCCGCATACTGCTCAAAACTGAGCTTAGGCGCAGGCGGATGATCGGAGAAATCAGGGAAAACCAGATCGTCGTCGTTCATAGGTATCGTTCAATCTCGTTTTCAAAAACACCAGGGCCAGCATACTTTTCACAAAGCGAGCGAATATCGTCTTTGCTCATGCTGTGTGACACACTCCCCAGTAGTTGGCGGATGTCAAGCATGTCACGCCCCTGTCTGACCGCGTCATCTTTCAACGCATAAAACTTCATTGCCAACAATGATCGAAATGTGATCACCGGAATGTCTCCATGGCGACCAGTCATGGAATCGCTTGCACCCATTTGGGAGAAGGTGCCCTCGTCCACCCATATCAAATCAACCGGCGGAAAACCCGGGCTACTCGCGCGAACAAATCGCGATGCCATGCCATCGGTCATTTTCTCAAAGCCCATCTCCTGCATCAGGCTGCAGGCTCGAGCCTCATGCGCTCTTGAGCAAACCCAATCAATGTCTCGCGTGAAACGAGCATAACCATGATGACATACCGCCCAGCCACCCGCGAGTAGCAGAGGGATGCTTTCCCGCTCAAATCGCGAATACAAACTCTCTGCGTGTTCTGGGATCATAAATACTTGTCCGTCACCGCGCCTTCGCTCGCGGTGGCGACGAGCTTGGCGTACTTCGCCAGCACGCCGCGCGTGTAGCGTGGCTTCGGCTGCACCCATGCGGCTTTGCGCGTGGCGATTTCGGATTCGGAAATTTTCACATCGATCCGGTTGTTAACGGCATCAATGACGATCACATCGCCATCACGCAAAATGCCGATGGTGCCACCGGTGAATGCCTCGGGCGTGATGTGGCCCACGACAAAACCGTGGCTACCGCCGGAGAATCGGCCGTCGGTGATGAGCGCCACATCCTTGCCAAGTCCGAGGCCCATGATCGCGCTTGTGGGCCCGAGCATTTCGCGCATGCCGGGCCCCCCCTTCGGTCCTTCGAGGCGAATGACAATGACATCGCCCTTGTTGATCTCCTTGGCGAGGATCGCCTTCATTGCGAGATCTTCCGAATCGAAAACGCGCGCGTTGCCGGTGAAGACTTCACCTTCCTTGCCGGAAATTTTTGCGACCGCACCACCCTCGGCGAGGTTACCGTAAAGCACGCGCAGGTGGCTGTCTTTTTTGAGCGGATTGTCCAGAGGACGAATGACCTGTTGGCCTTCGGGGTAGGGCTTGGCGAGCTTCTCAAGATTCTCGCGCATGGTGCGACCGGTCACGGTCATGCAATCACCGTGCAGCAGCCCGGCATCGAGCAGCATCTTCATCAAAGGCACGGTGCCGCCGATGCGGACGAGATCGGCCATGACATACTTGCCGGAAGGTTTCAGGTCCGCGAGCACCGGCACACGCTTGCCGATGCGCTCGAAGTCATCGAGCGTGATGTCGACACCCGCCGCATGCGCCATTGCCGGCAAGTGCAGCGTCGCGTTGGTCGAGCCACCCAGTGCGATCAGCACGGTGATGGCATTTTCGAAGGCCTCCCTGGTGAGAATGTCGCGTGGCTTGATGCCGAGATTGATGAGGTTCAGCACCGCCGCGCCCGCATCGAAAGAGTCGCGCATTTTGTCGTCGGAGACCGCCGCTTGCGCCGAGCTGTTGGGCAGCGAAAGTCCAAGTGCTTCAATCGCGCTGGCCATCGTGTTGGCGGTGTACATGCCACCACAGGAACCCGGACCGGGAATCGCGCAGGATTCCACCGTTTCCAGCTCGGCATCGGAATACTCGCCATTGGCATGTTTGCCCACCGCCTCGAAAACCGAAACGATATCG
>JBIKIK010000169.1:0-3895 GCA_044361655.1 Luteolibacter sp.
AATTGCAGGCGTCATCGTTCCGCCTCGTCGGCGGCGTGCCTGAGGATTACCCTCTGCAGAAAAAAGGCCACAGCGCGGAGTTTCTGCGATCGATCGCGCACCTGCGGCCGCGCACCAATCTCCACGGCGCGGTGTTCCGCACGCGCAGTCGCATGGCCTTTGCGATTCATCGCTTTTTTCAAGAGCGCGACTTCGTGCATGTTCACACGCCGATCATCACCGCCAGCGATTGCGAAGGGGCAGGCGAGATGTTTCGTGTCACCACACTGCCGGATGAAAAAATCTCGCGCGATGCGGAGGACTTCTTCGGCAAGCGCGCGTTTCTCACCGTGAGCGGCCAGCTAGAGGGCGAGACCTTTGCCTGCGCGCTGTCGAACATCTATACCTTTGGCCCGACCTTTCGCGCGGAGAATTCCAACACCTCGCGCCACGCCGCGGAGTTCTGGATGATCGAACCCGAGATGGCCTTCTGCGACCTCGCCGGCGACATGGATCTCGCCGAGGCCTTGGTGAAATTTCTCGTCCGCGAAATGCTCGAGCACCATGAGGGCGATCTGGCGATTTTCGAAAAGTTCGTCGACAAGGGCCTGCGCGAAAGACTCGAGTTCGTCGCCTCGCGACCCTTCGAGCGCATTTCCTACACCGATGCCGTCACGCTGCTGCAACAAAGCGGCGAGACCTTTCAATACCCGGTCGAATACGGCCTCAACCTCCAGTCCGAACACGAACGCTGGCTCTCGGAAAACCACTTCAAAAAGCCGGTCACGGTTTTCAACTACCCAAAGGAAATCAAACCCTTCTACATGCGCATCAACGACGACGGCAAAACCGTTGCCGCGATGGATTTGCTGGTGCCCGGCATTGGCGAGATCATCGGCGGAAGTCAGCGCGAAGAGCGGCTCGGTGTGTTGACGGCAAATTTCGAGCGTCACGGCATCGATCCCGAGGCCTACGCTTGGTACGCCGATCTCCGCAAATACGGCAGCGTGCCGCACGCGGGCTTCGGCCTTGGCTTCGAGCGCTTGCTGATGTTTGTCACCGGCATGGCCAACATCCGCGATGTCATTCCCTTCGCCCGCACCCCTGGGCATTGTGAGTTTTGAGTCATGCGGCGATTCTTTTTAAGATTCACCGCAAAGGCGCAAAGGTCGCCAAGGGACGCAGAGATGGGCAAGAGAGTCGAAAGTCAAAAGTCGAGAAAGAGGCCGCTTCTTGAAACTGAACACTGAAAACTTGAACCTCACTTCCCAAATGGCTCTTGATGGATTGCTGCCCGCCCGCTAATTCCAGATCCACATGGATGCGATGCACCCCTACGAGCGCCTTTCCCTCTTCACGGTGGGGCTGATCCTTGGCTTTGCTTTGATTGCGGTGCATGTGTTCATGCTTGCCCGCCCGCAGTTGGTGCAGGGTTTTCTGAAAAGCTTCCCGCGCAATGCCGTGCTTGGGCAGATCCTACTTGGTCTTGGTCTCGCGTGGTTCTGGCTGCTGGTCGCTCCTGCCAGCATGGGCACTCTTGGCGCCTTGGCGATGGACCTTGGCGAATTCAACAACGCCAAGCCCCTGCTGCGCATTCTCATTCCAATTACGATGGTCCTAGTAGTGATCAGCGTGCGGGACTTCCTCGCGGTCCGCGCTCTCGGCGTTCTCGGCCTGCTGGCTGCGGCACCTTTGTTGGAATCGGCCTTCCTCAAGGACCCTGTCACGCGCCTGCTGGTGCCGATCTATGCCTACGGCTTGCTGACGGCATCGCTTTTCTGGGTTGGCATGCCATACTTGTTTCGCGATGCGGTCAACTGGGTCAGCGCTGAATCCAAGCGCTGGAATGCGCTGGTCCTGGGCGGGCTTGCCTACGGCGTGGCGCTTGTCATATGCGCCCTCGCTTTTTGGCGGGGCTACTGAGCAGATCGAAGCTCTTTAGAGCGGAATCGATCAGTAAATCGGTGCGCCGGAGGTGTCCTCGGAGCTTCCGCCGCTGCCCTTGTTGGCGGCCTTTTCCATGCCTTCACCGGCGATCCGCATGTCGCGGCCGAGACCGATGAAGGTGTTGCAGGAGGTGAAAAGAATTGAGCTGGCGGCAAGGGCGATCAAAAGGGTGATTTTCATCGGCATCTTTCATAACCCAAAATCCATGCGCCGCAAGTGGATATTCGCACTTTGGAGCATGCATTCAGGCGGTCTGCGGCGGTGTCCGACGCGTTGACATCAGGCGGGATCCCGTCCAATCTCCCGCCGTGGATACGATGAAACTCCTTCTCGGCGCGACGGTCGCGCTTCTGCTGGGCGCCCTTGCGGTGTCGTGGCAGGGCATGCGTCGTGGGGTCGAGAATGCCTCGCCGGATGAGATCGCCCGCCTCAAGAAGCAGGTAACCGAGCTGCGCCAAGAGCAGGACAAGCTTCAGCTCGAGCGTCAGCTCCAGCAGCTCAAGTCGAGTGCGCCGGCAACGGCCACTCCTGAGGCCAATGCCGCGCAGATCGAGGCGATGAAGGCCGAGGTCGAGCTGAACAAGGCAAGGCTTGCGCAGATCGAAGCCGAGAAAGTCCAAGCAGAAAAGGCCGCCCGTGATGCCAAGCTCGCACAAGACGAGGAAGGCCTGCTCAGCCAGCGCGATCTCGAAAAAGGCGACAGCGAATTGCGTCGCGCCCGCCTCATTGGTGAGGCATTGCTGATCGGCCGCGTCAGAGAGTATGTGGCAGAAAGCGGATTTATCACCTTCGACATCCTCATGCCCGAGCAGGTTCAAAACGGCACGGTGCTCGCGCTGCGCCGCAAAACCGGCATTCTTGGCCAGTTCACCGTCTCCGATGTCACTCCCGAGGGTGGTGTGGCCGACCAGCTTCCGGGCATCGGTCGCATCGATCCCAAGCCCGGCGACGAATTGATTCTTCCGCCGCCCTGATTCCGCGGCATCCGGCCCGCACCTTTCATTTTTCCTTTCATTCATGTCCACCACCGTTGGTCTCATTTCCCTTGGCTGCGCCAAAAACCTGATCGATTCCGAAGTCATGATCGGCCACCTCGCCGAGGCGGGCATGGCACTCACGCCCGACCCGGAATTGGCCGATGTCCTGATCGTCAACACCTGCTCGTTCATCGACATGGCCAAGCAGGAGTCGATCGACGCCGTCTTTGGCGCGGTCAATGCCCGCAAGGACGACCCCGATCGCGAGCGCCAAAAGATCATCGTCGCCGGTTGCCTCTCCCAGCGCTTCGCCACCGAGCTTCCCGGCATCATGCCCGAGGTCGATGCCTTCATCGGGCTCGACCAAATCACCAAGGTCGCGCCGATCATCGAGAACCTGCTGGGCAAGCAGAATTCCACCGAGGTGGAAAAAACCGAAGGCCCGGCCGCGACCGACGATCCGCGCGATTTCGTGACGCTCAAGCCGAAATATGTGCCGGACTACACGACGCCGCGCTTCCGCCTCACGCCCGATCACTACGCGTATGTGAAAATCGCCGAAGGCTGCAACCACACCTGCACTTTTTGCATCATCCCGCAGATCCGCGGCCGCCACCGCTCGCGCACCCAAGAGTCGGTCGTCAAGGAAGTCGAAGCGTTGGTGAAATCTGGCGTGAAAGAGATCAACCTCATCTCGCAAGACACCACCTATTTCGGCATGGACCAATGGGAAGGTGAGCGGCCAAAGCCGAGCTCGCCGGTGGATTCGAGCAAGGGTAACTCGCTTTGCACCTTACTGCGTGAGATCAACCGCATCGAAGGCGACTTCTGGGTGCGACTGCTTTACACTCACCCGGCGCATTGGTCGGACGAGTTGATCCAAACCATCGCCGAGTGCGACAAGGTGGCGAAGTATGTCGACATCCCGCTGCAGCATATTTCCGACCGCATGCTCACGGCGATGAAGCGCGTGACGAGTGGCGATTACATTC
>JBIKIK010000170.1:0-3842 GCA_044361655.1 Luteolibacter sp.
ACTTTCCGTGCTGCACTCCGAAATTGGCGCCTTGGAAACTCAGATGAGATTGCTCCATGGCGAAATCGGCCGCTACGTCAGCCGCTACTACCACAACGATCCGCAGTGCGCCGCCGCAAGCGCGTCCCACCGCACACTCGCCGATGTGATGCGCGCACTTCGCCGCTCGATCGCCCTCAATCTCCGCCTCTCCGGTAGCGAGTGAGAGAGTAAGTCCAGCGGCTCATTCGTCATTGATCTGCAAACGCCCCGGTGCCGTTAAAGGAATGCTGTCCTCGACCTCACCCAGATCAAGGCTGTCGAGCACATTGGTGCTGCGCCTTCTGAGCAAGATCTGACCTTGCCCTGAAACCACCATGCCCGGCACTTCGATGTGGTAAGGATCATCGCCCAGCAACACGGCCGCCTTCGGCCTTAATGGAACGGCATCGAGCGCCGGAAGATTCAAAATCGCATTCTCAGGCGAAACCATGTCGGCCCCGGCACCGGAATGCTGCGAGCAAAACGAAAATTTGTCGGCACCCGCGCGGAAGTATTCGCCCACCGCCGTCGATTGCGATTTCACAACACCCGTCGCGGGGTCCTCCGCATAGTCATGGCAAAACTGCGTCGCACGCTCGCCCGATACCGTGCACACCGGCACCTCCACGACATTCGCAGGCATTTCAATTTTACCGCCACCAAATGACGGCGCCGCGGCATTCATCGCCGCACGCCACACCGGCATCGCCAGATCACGACTGAATGCCCCCGGGTAAATCGCTCCATTGCCGGGCGTCAAAAATCCGGTCCACACCGCGCAACTCACCCGTGCGTTGTAACCCATGAACCAACAGTCGCCGAAATCATGAGTGGTCCCGCCTTTGCCCGCACCTTGAAATGGTTTCTCAAGCAAGTCGTCCAACACGCCCTTGGAGCTGCCACGATACAGCGAGCCCGCCATCATGCTGTGGACCTGCCATGCAGTCGCCGGATCCATGATGTTTTCCTGCGCCGCCGAGCGCGGTCGCGACCTTCGGTAAACGGTCTGACCCTTGGAGTTCTCAACGCGATCGATATAAACCATGGCCTCGGACGGCAATTTCCCGCCGCGCGGAAATGCCGAAATCGCACGAACCGCCTGCTTGAGCGAAGCCTCCTCAAAGCCCACTCCAAGACGCGGCAACAACTCGGCCTTGCCAATTAGAAAACCAAAATCAACTGCCTTATCAACCACTCGCTTCAACCCGACCCGATCCGTCAACCTCACCGTCGCGGCGATCTTAGATTGCTCGAACGCACGCCGCAGCGTGATCCTTCCCTCGTACACCGGCGAAGCAAGCTCCATGCCCCACTCGCCAAGAATGCCCTCGCGGCCACCCACCATCACCGAGCGGTTGTCCATCGGCTCATCCTCGGTCATCGATACCGGCGTCATCCCACTTTCAAATGCGGCCGCATAGATGAATGGAAAAAAAGCGGTACCCAGAGGACGCTTACCCAATTCGATGAAGTCGTACGGCACCTGCGCGTAGTCACGGCCGCCGACATGCGCGAGCACCTCACCAGTCCCGTGATCGATCATCAACACCGCACCCTGCAAACAATTGGCGGGCTTTTCGGTGAGCTTCCTCTGCGGGTCATGCTTTTCGTGCGCGTAGCCCGGCCGCGACTCGGCACGCAAAAGGCTGTTGCGCAAGGCAGTCTCCGCCGCCCGCTGGGCCTCGGCCAAAATCGTGGTGTGCACGGTGAAGCCACCCGATGACAAGGCATCCTCGCCCAAGGCCGCACCCACCGCATCCGCCACACGCTCATAAAGATGAGATGTGCCACGCCGCAAGGGCTTGGGATTCAAGCCCAGAGGCTTGCGCACCATTCCCTCATACTCCTCGTCGGAAATCATGCCCTCTTCATTCATCCGCATGAGCACATAGTTGCGACCGTCGCGGTTGATCCCGGGGTTGTTCAAGGGCGAGCGCCGGTTCGGATTCTTGATCAACGTAACCAGCGAGGCGCATTCCTCCGCCTTCAAATCCATCGGCTCTTTGCCGTAATATCCGAGCGATGCGGAACGAATGCCGTAAAACCCGCTACCAAAGTAAATGCGGTTGAGGTAAAACTCGAGGATCTGCCGCTTTGAATATTTCTCCTCAATGCGCATCGCCAAAAACGCCTCAACCAATTTGCGCTGGATCGATGATTCCTTTCGCAACAAAGCCTCTTCTTTCAGACTGTAGGCATTTCTCGCCAACTGCTGCGTGATGGTGCTGGCACCTTGCGTCGCGCCCTGCGCATTCAGTTTGAGAGCCCGCAAAATCCCGATCCAGTCAACGCCACTGTGCGACTCAAACCGCGAGTCCTCACCGGCCATCAAGGCGTTGATGAACACCTGCGGCACCTGATCGATCGAAACAACACTGCGGTTCTGCACGAAGAAACGCCCGATCTCCCGACCGTTGCGATCAAGGATCAAACTCGGGATTTCAAGATCATTGATCCTCGCAAGATCATAGCCCGCAGCACGCTGTCGGTATTCCTTGGTGTAGGCATTGGCAAAAAACCATGCCACAAGCGTTGCCACCGCGATGAAAATCAACAGGGGCAAGAATGCTTTGCGCTTGTGAAAACGCTTCCGGGAGTCCTTCCTGTGGTTCATTTTTGAGGTAGCCGCCATGCCCGATTCATCTCCATCACCGCTCCCGGAGGGTCGGGGACACCCACAGACTTACCCGATCGGCGATGACGTCGCAACCCCTTCCTTGACGGGGGAAATCCTTCGGCAAATTGATGAAAATGGCCCGCTCGATTTTGCCGCATTCATGGAGCTCGCGCTCTACGAACCCAAGCTCGGATACTACGCTCGCCACACGCGGCAAATCGGCCGCCGCGGGGATTTTTTCACCAGCGTGAGCACCGGCCCGCTATTCGGCGAGTTGTTGGCACGCCGCTTCTTGAAATTTTGGCACGAAATCGGCGAACCGCAAAAATGGCGCGTCATCGAATCCGGCGCTCACGATGGCACCCTCGCTTTCGACATCCTCACCGCGATCCACGCGATCTCACCAACCGCCGCGGACTCACTCGAGTACGCGATCGCCGAGCCGCTCGACACCCTGCGCGCCGCACAAAACGCAAAACTTGCGCGCTTCGCAAAAAACATCCGCCAAGTCGGCAATCCGCTCGAGCTCGCCAAGGAGCGGCTACCTGGCATCGCCTTTGGCAACGAGGTCCTCGACGCGCTGACCTTCCATGTTGTCGAGCGCCACGAATCATCATGGCTCGAATTGCGCGTCAGCCGCGACGACGACGCCTCTCTTGCATGGACACGCCACGCGATCACCAACCCGGCATTGATCGCCGCACTCGCGCCGCTCGGCGAACATTTCACCGAAGGCCATCGCACCGAAATCCGCACCAACTTCGCCGATTTTCTTCAACCTTTCAGCGCGGCACTCGATCACGGTCTGATGATTTGGATCGATTATGGCTTTGCCGCCGCCGACTTGCACCACCCGCTGCGCCACTCGGGCACGCTCCGCACATTTTCAAATCACCGCGCCGGAGACGATCCTCTCGCCAAGCCCGGCGAAAAGGACATCACCGCTCACGTCGACTTCACCGCCGTCGCCCAAGCGGCAATGGAACTCGGCGGCAAAGCGACCAACTTCCACAACCAAGGCGCATGGCTCACCGACCTCGCACGCGACTGGCTCACCGGCCGCGAAGGAAATCCATCCGCCGCCGAAATCAGCCAATTTCAAACACTCACCCATCCGGCACAACTCGGCGGAAAATTCCAAGTGCTCGAAATCTCCTGGGACCCGAACGCTGCTCCTCAAGACCCCGCAAGCCTTTCACGCAGG
>JBIKIK010000021.1:0-13116 GCA_044361655.1 Luteolibacter sp.
TCCGAGAATGCGGAGGTTGGAAATGATGCGGCTGCGGGGGCCGATGAGGGTGACCGATTCCTTGGCGGCGTATTGGCCTTCCTGGTAGAGGCCTTTCATCGGGGTGAGCTGGTGGCCGGGGCCGAAGAGTGCCTCGACGGCTTCTTGGGTGAGGTGGCAATGACGGGCGGAAATGTTGACCAGCAGCGCGTTGGGGGCCTTCGAGGCGGCGGGCAGCGGCAGGCCGAGTTTGGCGTAGATTTGCTCGCGAACGAGGTGTTCGACAACAGCGCGCGGGGTTTGGGATGTAAGCGTGTCGGCCATGGACGGCTTTGTTTTTTCTGGTTTTGGATTGACAGTCAAGCAAATTTCCCAAATTTTCCCAAAAAAATAAAGAAAAACCCAATTCCATGCTCGCCATCGAACGTCAACGCCGGATTTTGGAGCTCCTCACCGAGGCGGGAGCCCTGCGCACGGCCGAGACCGCCGAGGCGCTGGGGGTGACCGATGAGACCGTGCGCAAGGACTTCGAGGTCCTGGAAAAGCGTGGGGAATTGCTTCGAAGCCATGGTGGGGCGAGTTTGCCCGAAAAAATCCGCGGCGATGTGCCCTTTAATGAGCGTCAAGGAATCCGGCGGGAGCAAAAGAAGGCCATCGCGCGGGTCGCGGCGGGCAGGATCCGCCCGAACGAAACGATTTTCCTCGATGCGAGCTCGACCGTGCTGACTCTGACCGAATTTCTGCCGATCGACATGCCGCTGACGGTGATCACCAACGCGCTCAATGTCATCAACGCGCTGGCCGACCGGTCGAACATCGACCTGATCTGCACCGGCGGCCTGCATGTGGCCAAATCGCAGTCGTTTGTAGGCCTTGCGGCGGAAAAATCGCTGCTGCGTTATCACATCCACCGGATGTTTCTATCGGGCGATGGGCTGCACCTCGAGCGTGGTTTGAGCGAGAGCAATTCGCGACAGGCCTCCTTCAAGGAACGCGTCATCGCGAGTGCCGAGGATGTGGTTTTTCTGGCCGATCACACCAAGCTGGGTCGCAAGGCCTCGTATTTTTTCGGCGAAGTCGGTGACTTGAGCTGCCTCGTATCGGATGAAAAAGCGGACGCCGGATTCGTGGCGGATTTGCAGGCGATGGGGGTGGAGGTCTTGTTGGGGGAGCTTGAGGGCGCGTCGTAAGCCTCTAAATTTCGTGGCTGAAAAAATTCTTGGTATTGCGGCGATGACCGTTACGGTGGCTCTCCCGTGCGAATCATTCGGAGATTTTTGATGGCTTCCGAGGTCATGGCCACGCGACGCATCTTGCCTGTGTTGATGGCTCTTGCCTGCTGCATGGGATTTGCCATGGGCCCTGTCTCAGCTGCAACGTTCGTGCGCTTTGATACCAACTTCGGGGTATTCGATCTCGAGCTATACGATGTTCCGGAAATGGAGAGCACCGTGGCCAACTTCATGGCCTATGTGAACGCCGGGCTTTACGATAGTACGATCATCCATCGCAGCACGACATACAACCCGACAGGGATCCAAATTGTTCAAGGGGGGAGTTTCGTGCTTGAGGGCAACGCGATCAACGCGGTTTCTACATTTGCGCCGATTCCCTTGCAGGCGGGTTACTCCAATGTTCGCGGTACGATCGCGATGGCCAGAACCGCCGATCCGAACAGCGCGACGAGCGGCTGGTATTTCAATGTGGCGAACAACACTGCCCTTGACGGTGGCTATGCCGTGTTTGGCTCGGTGGTTGATGCTGCGGGCTTGTCGGTGATCGATGCGATGGCTGGCCTTCCGGTTTATGACGCTACTGTCCAACTTGGCGGAGCGTTTTCAGAGTTGCCACTCACTGCCCCAGCACTCCAGGTTGGCAACTTGGTGATAATCAACAGCGTCACTGTCGTACCAGAGCCTTCGGCGCTGGTGATGGTCGGGCTCGCTGCGTTTGGTGTCGCGATCCGGCGCGTGCGCAAGTCTGCGATTTGCTGAAGGGCGGGGCTTGTGGTGTGTGGATGTGGAATCGATGATTTAATCATCGCCACTCGCAGGCTTGTGAAGTGGGTTGATGCGGTCTATCCAAGGGGCGTGTTGATGCTGCGTCATTTGGAGGAGCTTGCCGGGCTGGATGAGCCCTTGCATTTGGCCTTGGGGGTTTTTGATGGGGTGCATTTGGGGCATCGGGCAGTGATTGGTGCGGCAGTGGAGGCGGCGCGTCGCGAGGGAGGAATGGTGGGCTTGCTGACATTTCATCCGCATCCGATCCGGGTGATCGCGCCGGGCAAGGCGCCGGCGATGATGCTGACCACGCTGGGGCAAAAGATGGATTTGGCGAGGGGGCTGGGGATTGAGTTTTTTGTCGCGCTGAATTTCGACGCCGAGATGGCGGCGATGGAGGCGGCGGATTTTCTTGGGCGCTTGTGTCGGGCCGAGGTGCGGACGATTGCGGTGGGCGAGGACTGGCGCTTTGGTCGGGGTCGTTTGGGTGATGTGGCATTTTTGAAGGCCGAATCGCAGCGGCACGGGTACAGGCTGGTGGCGGTGCCGCCGGTGATGGTGGAGGGCGATCGAATCAGCAGCACGCGGATTCGCCAGGCGATTCGTGATGGAAATCTTGCGGCGGCCGAGCGGATGTTGGGTCGCGCGCACGCGGTGCGGGGCGAGGTGCTCAAGGGAGCGCAGCTTGGTCACCAACTCGGATTTCCGACGGCAAATCTCTCGGTCGCCGAGCTGCAGGTGCCGCCCGATGGCGTGTGGGTCGTGCGGGCGAGGGTGAATCACGGCGACTGGATGCCGGCGGTGGCGAATCTTGGTCTGCGGCCGACGATCAGGGGCGAGCAGCAGCGTTTGCTTGAGGTGCATGTGCTGGATTTTTCTGGGGACCTTTACGGCTGCGATATTGAGGTCGAATTTGTGCGTCACTTGCGCGGGGAGCAGAAATTTTCCGGGCTGGATGAGCTCAAAGCGGCCATCGCGTTGGATGCTCAGGCGGCGAGGGAGCATTTTGCGGGACGGGCGGAATCGTGATTTTTTGGATTGACGGTGAATGAGTTCTTTTGAACACTCTTCGCATGAACACCATTCATTCGTTGATTGATCGTGTCTTGCCCTTGCTGGTCGACAAACTCGGAATGCCCATGCCGCGCAAGCCGGTGAGGGCGCGTCGGGTCGAGGTGCAGCTGGAGTTTGCCTGGGCGCGCAAAAGATGAATTTTTCGGATTTTGCGCTTACCCTTGTCGGGTTGATTCACTAGGGTTTGGTCAACGTTCAAATGTTGATTTTCAAACCCAGCAAATGGATCCGGCCTGTGGTGGCGTGGTGCTTGGCGGCATGGCTGTCGGGTTCCTTGCATGCGGGTGGGGTGGGTGGCTTGGGTGATGATGCGGCGGCGCGTGAACAGGCGCGACGAGCGACGGCGGTTCAGGAGGCGCAGGAGTTGCTTTTGAAGGGTGATGAGGCCTATGCGACGGGGAAATTTGCCGAGGCGGTGGTGGCTTTTGCGGGTGCGCGGGAATTGTTTCCCGATGCGCCGCAGACGGCGGAATTGCGGGCGGCGGCGACCGATCGATATGCCCAGGCGGCGGTCGAGCAGGGGAAATTTTTGTCGAGAAAGGGCGACATGGATGGCGCCAAGGCGCTGTTAGACAAGGTGCTCGCGGAAGGTGTCGCGCCGCGTCATGCGGGGGCTTTGGCATTTCGCGCGCAGCTCGATGATCCGATCCGCAGCAACCCGGCGCTGAATGCCGAACACGCGAAGGATGTCGATGAGGTGAGGCGTTTGCTTTACACCGCGCAAGGGGCCTTTGATCTCGGGAAATTTGATGAGGCGATTCAGCGTTATGAAGAGGTCTTGAGGATCGATCCCACCAACAGCGCTGCGCGTCGTGGCATGGAAAAAACCGCAGCGGCCAAGAGCGGATATGCGAAGGCCGCCTACGATGAAACTCGCGCGGAAATGCTCGGGCAGGTCGATGGTTCGTGGGAGACGCAGGTGCCTGCGCCAGAGCAGGGGCTGGGACCACTTGATGGCGGCGCGCCCGCTGTCGCAATGGATGAGGCGAGCCTCAAGGCCAAGCTCGATCAGATCATCATTCCGAGCATCGCGTTGGAGCAATCGTCGCTCGATGAGGCGCTGGATTTTTTGAGACTCAAGGCAGCGGAAAGCGACACGGTCGAGTTGGACGCGGCGCGCAAGGGTGTCAATTTCACGGTCAATCTTGGTGCGCCGGATTCCGAAGCGGCCAAGCGGATTCGCGCTTTGCGATTTGATCTGCGCCTTTCGCAAGTGCCGTTGTCCAAGGCCCTGCGTTATCTCACTGACATCACGCAGACCGAGTACAAGACCGATGAGTTTTCGGTGTTGATCACGCCCTTGGGATTTTCCTCGGATGAGTTGGTCGTTCGCAGCTATCGCGTGCCGCCGGATTTTCTCACTAGCCTCAACAGTGCGGCGGGTGCTGGTGGTGAAAAGGCTGCGGCCGATCCATTTGCTGAAGCGCCGGAAAAGGGCGGATTGCTCACCGCGCGCCTGAGCGCCCAAGAGTCGCTCGCTAAGCAAGGTGTGCCATTTCTCCAAGGAGCGAGCGCGCACTACAGCCCGGCGACGAACACCTTGAGAATCGTCAACACCGAGACCAATCAAGAAACCATCGCGCAGATTATCGATGCGATGTCGCAGAGCGAGCCGGTGGCAGTGGCGGTGAAGGTCACGATGATCCGCACGCAGCAGAGCAATCTCGAAGAGCTGGGATTTGATTGGTTGCTGAACGGCGCGGGCAGCATCGATAACAGCGGTGTCGCCGCAGGTGGTGGCACAATCGGCAACGGCACTCCACGCACGGCCGCTGATTTCACCGGCGAAAACATCGGCGATCCCGAAGGCATCATGACCGCCGGCCTGCGCAGTGGCGATGGCGCGATCAGCAACAACAGCATCGATGCTTTGATCGCCAATCCCGATCGTACTTCGCAAGCGATCAATGTCGCGCCCGGCGTGCTTTCGGTCACGGGAGTTTTTGGTGATGCCCAATTCAAGTCGATCATGCGTGGGCTTGATCAGAAGAAGGGCATCGACATCATGGCGCGTCCGTCGGTGGTGACGCGGAGTGGCCAGGCTTCGAACATCGCAGTGATACGCGAGTTCATTTATCCCACCGAATACGAGCCGCCGGAAGTACCGCAAACGGTTGAAGGTGGTGGCATCACGCCGGTGACGCCTGCCACGCCCACGGCATTTGAGACACGCGATGTGGGCATCACGCTTGAAGTGCTGCCGGTGGCGGATGCCAACAAGCGCTTTGTCGATGTGACACTCAATCCGTCTTTTGTTGAGTTCGATGGCTTTGTGAATTACGGTAGCCCGATTCGTGCGGCCACGGATGTGATTGGCGCCGGGTCGGTGGAGATCACCAAGAACGCGATATTGATGCCAGTGTTCAGCGCGCAGAAGCTGGCGACCCAGTTGACGGTGGCGGATGGTGCGACGATTGTAATTGGTGGCTTGATGACCGAGAGCGTGAAGAATGTGGAGGACAAGGTGCCGGTCTTGGGCGGGCTTCCGGTGGTCGGCAGGATGTTTTCTTCGAAGAGCCGTGAATCGGTTTCCACCGCTTTGATTTTCTTGGTCAACATCGAGTTGATCGATCCAACGGGGCGCCCGTATCGCGACCGTTGATTTTTCAAATTCATCACATCACATCCAATGTCCGCGAACGGAGATCAGGAACCAGATCAATACTCCATCGATCAGATCATGGAGCGATTGAAAAGGAACCGCGGGTCGGAACCGGCATCGGATGATGGCGAATTGGTGACCAGGCCCGATGGTTCGCAGGCGCTACGGGTGCGCAAGCGCAAGCGCAGGAGCCATCAACCGCACAAGGAGCAGCAACTCAAAAAGCGGCGGATGCATGTGGTCCAGCTTGCCGCATCGCTGATCCTCGTCGCGTTGTTTGTCTTGGGCGCGGGTCTTGCCTTGGTGTACGCTAACAGCGGGTTTTTCCGCAAAGGCCTGATGGAAAAAATCACGGCTGCGACCGGAGCGAAGGTGAAGCTTGAGCAATTTCGCATGAACCCGCGCAGTGCAAATGCCGCGCTCATCGAGCTTGAGTGGCCGCAATCGGAGGTGATGAAAAAAATTCTCGCGAGGGGCATGGTTGCGAAGGTGTCTCCGCAAAGTTTTCTTGGTGGTCGCATGTCGGGCGACGAGGTGGTCGCGCAGCAGGCGATTGTTTGGCTCGGCGTGCCCGACCAGGAGGCGCGGCCAAAAATCGGGACCAAGGACATCCCGACATCGCAAATCAATTTTACGCGACTGGCAGCGAACAGGTGCGATGTTATTTTCGGGGATCCGATGTCACCGATGGTTAGTCTCAAGGACTCGGAGATTTCGTATTTCCCGAGTGTGGAGGAACCTGTGGTTTCGGATGATTTGCTTGAGAATGATTCGGGGAGTTTGCTGGACGAGGAAAAATCCATCTCCAGCATGGTTGCCAACCGCGACGGCCTCAGTGACCGTGCCCATCTTTTCCCGGGCGCGGGGGCATCCATTCCGAGGCTGCTTGCCAATCGCGGTGAGCTTGCGATCAAGGGTTGGCCGAAGTTTCAGGTGGATCGCGGGCAGTTGGAGTTTGTCGATGGCATGGTGAAGGTGCTTGGTTTGCGTTTGCGTTCGCAAAAGGAATCGCGCGGGACGCTGGAATTTTCCGGAAAGCTTTCTCCCTACGAGGTGGATCATACGTCGCGGTTGTCGGTGCTCGCCGGCAACTTTCCGCTTGAGGAAATCGCCGGTGACGAACTTGGGAAAATTTTTTCCGGTGGGATTGAATCCGATCCTATAGCGCCGAGCGAGTTGCTGATTGGTGGCGGGAGGGAGGCCATGGCATCGATGTCGCTTTCGTTTCGCTGCGCGTCGAATTCTTCGCTGGCGCTGAATGGTCTGCCGTTTCTCAAGATCCTGTCGAATGTGCTCGACGACGATTGGTTCGAGCAGCCGGTGTTCACGGGCGATGTGATCGGCACCTTGAGGCGTGAGGGCAGTGGTGTGTCGATCAACGATTTGGATTTGCAGAGCCGGGAGCGCATGGCGGTGCGGGGCAGCATCCGTTATGGCAGCGAACGCGCGTATGCGGGGGTGCTTAAAATCGGCATCGCGCCCACCTTGATCAAGGCATCGGGCAGTCGTCGCATGGACCTGATGTTCGGTCCGCCCGAGGGGAATTTCCGCTGGGTTTCGATCAAGGTGAGCGGGTCTGCGGCATCGCCCGCAGATGATTTCGAGGCAAAGTACGATGCTGCGGGGCGTGGTGCCTCGGACGAAAAACCCGCGGGAAAGGTGCCTTCGTTTGAGGAACTCACGCGTCCCGAGTGATGCTGGGTGGGTGGTGACTGAAAAAACACGCCGAGGGCGGGAAGCCGCGATTTGCGATTGGAATTTTTTGCAATCCGCGCTTAGTATGGAGGGTGGAATACGGGACCTGTTTTCGATCCTGTGTCCCGTAACATTGAAAGGAAAAATGACATGCAAACCGCAAATGTGAATCTGCCCATTACCGTGACTGTCCGCCATGACCAAGTGACCGATGCCCTGCGTGATCACGCGCGAAAGAAAATCGAGGGGCTGCATCTCGATTACCCGCGCATCATCGAAGCCAAGGCAATTCTCGACGCGCACAAGAACCGGCGCAACGAGCACACGGCAGAGATCATCCTTTTTTGCGCCAATCACATCACCATCGAGGCCCACACCGACAGCAAGGACATGTATGCGGCCATCGATGAAACGATCGAAAAAATCGCGCGCCGCATGCGCAAGCACAAGACGCGCTTGCTCAAGAAGAACCGGCCGCATCGCAACGAATCGATCCGCCATCTCGAAGAACGCTTCTTCAATGAAGAGGCGCTGGATCATCCCGAGGACTCGAAGTTTGATCCTGTGCCCTACATCGTGCATCCCGACAATTACGGCGTCCGCACGATGTTTAAGGAGGATGCGATCATGCAGCTCGAGCTCTCGGACCGGCCCTTCGTGCTGTATAAAAGCGCCCGCCGCGGATGCCTGACGATTGTTTATCGCCGCAAGGACGGGGATTACGCGTCGCTTGATATCAAGGAGGGCGATCTGTGAATTTCGCCTGCGATTGAGTCTCCTGCGCTGCGGTGAAGATGCTTCTTAAGGAGGCACGACACTCTTGTCGTGCTCTCCCGATGGAATGAGGAATCACAGGGCTTGCAAGGTTCGGGCGAGTGCTCCATGGTCTGATAAGCATGAAGCAGAATCTTAAGTTTCCCCGTCGCCGTCGCAGTGCGTGCGCGGATGCTTCCTTGCGTGCTGAACTCGAGAGGGTCGGCCGAATGACCATTGAGGAGCGGGTCAAGGCGGCGCTTTCGATGCGTGAGCGCTTCGCTTGGATTGAGCCGACCCGTAAAACCAAGTGAGCCATGTCGGATGCCGAAAGCAACATGAAGGCAGCGGAGCGCGTTGCATCCCTGCTTGTCCGAAACGATGTGCCTGCGTTGGTCATTGGGGCGGTGGCGATGGCGGCTCATCGCTATGTGCGCTACACTGAGGACATCGATTTAGGCGTTGATGCGGATCTTCCAAAAATGCGGGTGCTCGCGGATGCCTTGCGTGATGAGGGTTTCACTGTAGAGCTTCGCGAACCTGACAGTGACGATCCGCTTGGTGGAGTAATTGATGTCTCCGGGCCGTTTGGATTGATTCAGGTGGTGAGTTTCGCCAATCGTTTTTCGGCAGTGATTCGTGATGCTCTTGCTGGCGACGATGTCCGCATACGCTCTGGAAGTGATCTCCGTTTGGTGCCTATCGCCCAGCTCGTGGCTTTGAAACTTTATGCGGGCGGAAGCGGGTCGAAGTCGGACATTGTTGAGTTGCTCCGCCGAAATCCCGAGGCGGATATCGAAGCGATACGAGCCACTTGCCAGAGGTATCGTCTGCGTGGATTGGATGCCGTGCTCAAAGAATTGGAATGATGTGCATGGGTGCTGGTTTTTTCGGCGCTTGAGTTGTCTGATCCGATCACTCACCAGCTGTAATGCACCCGGTAGGTCACGATTTTTTCTCCATCCGGTTTGAGGGTGACGGGAAACTCGATGGTGTGGCTGTCGAGCTTGCGGAAGTCGGCTGACTTTTCCTTGATTTCCCAATTGTCGAAGCGGGTGAGGTGTTCGACCACGCGAATCTCGACCGGCTCTTTCTTGCGGTTGCGGACCTTGATTTCGAAGGTCTCGTCGAGCTGTTTGTTGGCACTATCCGCCTTGTAAGCGGTGCGGCGGCGCTCACCAACGAGGTCAAAGGAATTGCCGACATAGACGCGGACGGTTTCATCCTTGGGCGTGTGGTCGATTTGGTTCTCGCCAGTGAACTGGAGTGAGCCGTCGTCATCCTGCGAGTAGAAGCGCAAGCGTCCCTTGGGCAGTGGCATGCCGAGGTTGTTTTCCTTGCTGTTTTTGAACTCGCGCAGCACCCAGACTTTTTTGTTGGTCGGCACGCCGTAATCGCCTTCGCCGCGGAAGAAATTCCATGCGCCGTAATTCATTGTCGCGCCGTCATACACGAAGACTTTCGGCGCCTTCACTCCGCTGCCGCGGATGAACTCGACCTGCTTGGTTTCCTGATCGCGCAGCGTCAGTGGACGGGCGATGGTGTAGAGGTGGAATTCATCGAAAGCTTTTTCGGTGACGGCTTCCTCCATCGCGGGCGCCGCCATGGCCATTGCCTTTCGCTGTAGCATTCGCGGCTCTTCTTGCAGCTTGTTCACATCGCCCGCCATCAGCTTGACCTTTGCCTGCTTGAATGCGGTGCCGCTTTGGTTTTTGAATGTCACCCAGCCGATGATGTCGATCATGTCGCCCTTGTCAGCGGCGACGATGTTGTAGTCCGCCTGCCAGTTCAGCCCGCCGGTGACATAGGCAATTTCGGCGCCGAAACTGGCAGCCTCCGCGGAGTTGATCGTCCATGTGAGGGTCGGGTTGAGGATCGTATCATCACCGAGCGCGGGGAATACCGGCTCGCCTGGCAGGGAGAAACGGAGATTTCCATCCACCTCGATGATCGGTTGGCTGGTTTGCCCGCCGGCATTGTAACCGCTGCGGATGATTTTGCCCCGCAAGGTGCGGTCCGGCTTGTTGGGCTCGCGGATTTCGAAGCCGATCGTTTTTCCTTCATTGAGTTGGAGCATGAGGCCGGATGAAACCGGGTCGTTGCGGTAGGCTTGCTCGAGGATTTGAAATTTCACCTTGCCCACAGGATCGCGCAAGATCACCGAGTCGGTTTCCGCTTGGGCGGTCATGCCGGAGAAATGGGCCTCGGTGATCCCTGCCTTTAGATCCAGCGGCACCGTGTCGCGAACGACCGCGAAACCCTGGTTGTAGATGGTGAGCGAGGGTTCGGCAGCGGCTGGCATCAGAGCGGCACCGGCAAGTGAAGTGATCAAACGGAGCGGGTTCATGGCTGATGGTTTCATTTTCATGAGAATCGACACAATCAACGGCAAATCCTCGGAAAATGCCATCCATTTTGCCGTAGGGCGGGCGTTGCACTTGATGGAAAATGGGGGTTGCGCAGCGGAAATTGGCCTGATTTCGGCTCAACTCGCCGCTTTACAAGCCCTGAGGTGCCCCCCATATTCCCGCCCCATGACTCTTGCCGCGATCGACTGGCTCTCCATCAGCATCAATCTCCTGCTGGTGATTTTCGTAATTGTTTGCCTTCTGATGACCCTGCTCATTTTGATGCAGCGTCCGAAACAGGAAGGTCTTGGCGCGGCCTTTGGTGGCGGCGTGACGGATCAGGTTTTCGGTGCGAGTACGACCAATGTGCTTCAGCGCGGCACGGTCTATCTTGGTTCGCTGTTTTTCTTGTTGAGTCTCACGCTCGCGGTGCTGATCGGTCACAAGAACCAGAAGACCACACTCGTGGCTCCGAAGGTGGAGGTTAAGGAAGCGGTCGAGGAGAAATCAACTCAAGGCCAAGCCCAACCTGCAACGACGACTCCTGCCGCACCTGCTCAAGCCGTGGAGGAAGTTGCGAACGCTCTCAATGAAGCGGTAAAGGAAGCTCCTGCAGAACAAGCGCCGGCTGCTCCTGCTCCCACTGCTCCAGCGCCTGAAGCACCGAAAACGGAATCTTCAGAAAAATCGGGTCAACCTTAACGCTTCATTGGCGTGAAGGCACTTGATGACGAGCGACCCGACCAGCCGGTGTGGGCGCAACAAGATGCCTTTCCGGTCGCTCCGCCCGCGTGGGGGTGGATGGATTACAAAGGTGGTTTGCATCCCTGCGAATCCGAGGATGCATTGATCTCGGCGATTGACGGCGATCGAAATGCGGCGATGGCGCTGGTGTGGAGTCCGGCATCGCCTCACATGGTTTTGCCGGAGGAGCTTCGTGGTGCGACGGCGGCGGTGCTGCATTCGCGGCGTGCGCTTGCGGCACTCGATCATGCCGATGCACGCGACAAAATCCGCTGGTTCAGTTTGCTCGCGGGCGGGCTTGCGGTTTATCTTTTTTATCGCGCGTGGTCGATGGCCCCCGTCGATGCCATGTCCGCGCGCATCGAATTTTCGATCCGTGCCTTGGTCACTGCGGTGTCGATGGGCTTGGCCTTGCTGATGTGGCTCATCTTCGGATTCATCCCCTGGTACCAGGCGCGCAAGCGGGTGAAAGAGTTGGATCGCTGGACGGCTGGCGATGTGGAGGCGGCGGTGCCGGTGCTGCGTTTTGAGACATGGCTGGAAATGCAAAAGGCACCAGCGACGCGATTTTTGTTGGGGCTCATCGCGTTGGTCGGTCTGGCCCAGTTGATGCCGGGAAATTCGATTCCCGCCGCGGCACTGTTGAAGGATCCCGCGCACCGTGACTGGTGGCGTTTGCTCACATCGCCAATGATGCACGGCAATCTGATCCATTTCATGATGAATGCCGCGGCCTTGGTCTATCTTGGCAGGCGCATTGAAGTCATCGCCGGATGGCCGCATGTGTTCATGGTGTTTCTTTTTTCCGCATGGATCGGCGGTGAGTGTTCCTTGCGATTTGTTGGGCTGCCATCGGTGGGTGCCTCGGGTGGTCTGATGGGATGGCTGGGCTTTCTGATGATTTTCGAATCGCTGCATGGCCGCTTGGTGCCGGTGAAGGCGCGGCGTCGCTTGCTGGCGGGCATTCTTCTTACCGGATTGATCGGGTTGGTCGGCTTTCGCTTCATCGACAATGCGGCGCACTTGGGTGGCTTGGTCGCGGGTTTGCTTTACGCGCTGATCGTGTTTCCGAAATCCGCCTCCGCCGCGCGTCCGCTGCCGACATGGAGCGATCGAATTGCCGGAGCGCTGGCGGCGATGGTGTTGATTTTTGCAACGATGATCGCTATGTGGAAAATCCTCGGCGCGTTCGGATGATCCATTCATTTTTTCAAATCATGAAACATGCTCCCATCTATGCCTTGTTTTGCATGGCTGTCCTTTTCGGTTCGTTGGCGCGTGCCAACGCGGCGGATCCGGCGGTAATGGAAAAGGGCAAGGTTCAATTCATGATGTGCGCCGCCTGTCATGGCAAGGAGGGCGAGGGGACTGCGGCCGCACCGCCGCTGGCGGGCTCCGAGTGGGTGATGGGTCCGGCGGAGAATCTCATTCGCATCCAGCTTCGCGGATTGCGCGGGCCGATCACGGTCAAGGGTCGTGAGTACGACATTGTCGGCGGCATGGCACCGATGGCGTATCAAAGGGATGAGCAGATCGCGGCGGTGCTCACCTATGTGCGGCAGTCGTTTGGCAACAACGCGTCAGCGGTCGAGCCTTCCCAGGTGGCGGCCCTGCGCAGCGAGGTGGGAAAGCCGCAACTGACAGTCGCGGATTTGATCATGCCCGAGGGGATGGTCGCTGTTTCCACTGCGCCTGCAGCGCCGTCGAACAAGTATGGCAATCTCGATGAAGGCGAATCGTTCCCGCGATGGGCGGTGATCGGTATCATCGTCGTTCTGCTGGCGGGCCTGGGGCTGTGGCTCGCGAAATCGAAATGAAATTTTTTGCCGCGAGGATCCTTGAAAATCAGCGGGTTTTTTCGATGCGGCCGCCGCGATCAATGATCACTGATTGCGGTTCGTTTTTCGATTCGATGAACGAT
>JBIKIK010000171.1:0-3818 GCA_044361655.1 Luteolibacter sp.
ATTATCAGCGAATCTGAAATCGAATCATGAATGAACATGACTTGTCATCGCACGGCAGCGTGGCCAACCGCGTCGCGTCGTTGGAAAAGGGCGTGCGATATGTGTGCCAGCGTTGTGCGGCATGCTGCAAGTGGCCTGGTGATGTGCGGCTCGAAGAAGACGAGGTCGCGGCGATCGCCAAATTTCTCAAGCTCTGCGAAGAGGAATTCATCGCACGCTTCACCCGCTTGCGCAGCGACCGCATGGGGCTTTCGTTGATCGAAAAGGAAAATCACGAGTGCGTGATGCTCGATGGCAACAGCTGCACGATTCAGGCGGTGAAACCGATCCAGTGCCGTGGGTTTCCGAATCAGTGGAATTTCCCGGGTTGGCGCGAGGTTTGCGAGGCGATTCCGGTGCCGGATGTATCGGCTGAATGACGCGCTTTTTGTTTCCGCTTGCGAAGTGCTTGGAGGCGGTCCAATGATCTGACGACAAGTGATGGATGGATTCACCAGAGAAGCGCCCGGTGCCTTGAGAGTTTTGTTGGAGGATGCGCTCAAGCATGCCTTCGACTGCGATGAGGCCGGCAGAGGTGCGACGCTTGAGAGTTTGGCTGGCGCGATGGGAAAATCGCGCGAGGAGGCGGCGACGGCCTTGGGTGAATTGCGGGCGCGTGGCTTGTTGGTGGCTGCGGGCGATGCGCATCAGCTTTCCGAAGCGGGTAGAAAATACGCGCTTCAGGTCGTGCGGAATCACCGGATTTTTGAAACTTGGTTGATGCGTGAGACCAGCACGCCGGCGGTCGATTGGCATCGTGAAGCGCATCGCGAGGAGCACCGGCTCGAAGCGGATGAGGTCAATGCCATGGCCGACCGCATGAACAACCCGCGCTATGATCCGCACGGGGATCCGATCCCGACGCGTGAGGGGCTGATGCCAAAGCGGCCGCTGCCATCGCTTGCCGCGTGGGCGGATGGGGTGCCGGCGCGCATTGGTCACATTGAGGATGAGCCCGAGGCATTGTTTCGCTTGGCGGGTGCTTTGGGTTTGGCGCCGGGGACGCGGATGGATGCGATCGCGCATATGGCAGATGGATCGGTAGCCGCAAAAGTTGAGGGCCGTGAGCTGGTGATTCCGGCGGCGGTTGCGGGACTGATTCATTTGATCGGCATCGATGTGGGGGATGATTTGCCCGCTGGTTTGGGGCGTTTGTCGGATCTTCGTGTCGGCGAAACGGCGGTCGTGCATGGGCTAGCGCCAAGCTGCGTCGGGCCCGAGCGGACGCGTTTGCTGGATCTCGGCGTGGTGCCAGGAACCAAGATCCGCTGCGAATTTTCAAGCCCATTTGGCAGCCCGAAAAGTTATGCGATTCGCGGAGCAATGATCGGGTTGCGTGAGTCGCAGGCGAAACGGATTTTGATCCTCAGGCGGGCGGAAGTTTCATCATTGCAAAAAGCATGAAGCCAATTTCCGAACATCAAGCCGGCGAAGCATGCGTGACCTGTCCATCGCGTCAGGGTCGCTTGCAAAAGCTTGGTCTGCGCGTGGATGATAGCGATTTTGTCATCGCGCTTGCGGGCAACCCCAACACCGGCAAGACCACGGTTTTCAATGCGCTTACCGGCTTGCGAATGCACACGGGAAATTGGCCGGGCAAGACCGTGGGTCGGGCGGAAGGCGGATTTTCCTATGAAGGAAAAAAATACCGGATGATCGATCTGCCGGGGACCTATTCGCTGTTATCAGCCTCGCCGGATGAGGAAGTTGCGAGATCGTTTCTTCTTTTTGGAAGGCCGGATGTCACGGTGATAGTCGTCGATGCCTCATGCATGGAGCGCAACCTCAACCTCGTGTTGCAAGTCTTGCAGATCACACGGCGTGCGGTGCTTTGCCTCAACCTCATGGATGAGGCGCGGGCGCATGGGCTGGAGATCGACACGCGGAATTTGGCTCGCGATCTTGGTGTGCCGGTGGTGCCGTGTGCGGCGCGGTCGGGCGAGGGGATTGCGGATTTGCTCAAGGAGATTTCGTTGATGGCGGCCCGCGCGGATGATCCGTCGCCGCGCAAGCTGCCGCTCGATGTGCGTGGGCTCACGCAGGCTTTGGACAAGGTCGAGGCTGATTTGCTCGAGGTGTTTCCGGGCTTACCGCAGCCGCGTTGGGTGGCTTTGCGATTGCTTGAAGGTGATCGCGAAATCATCGATGCGGTGCAATCGGGAGAGATTGGAAATCTGGTGGAGGAAAGGACGATGCCGCAGGTTTGAGAGTGGCGAAAAATTTTTCATGAAGAGCAAGGACGATGTGTTGAAAGAGGCAGGGGAGTTGCGCTGGCAACTGCCGCAGGACCTGCACGACCGGATCGCCGAGTCGATTCATGGCGAGGCCGCGCGGATCGCCGAGCGCAGCGTCACGCGCAGTGGTGGTGACCGGCGATTGGCGTGGCAGCAGGCGCTGGATCGATTGTTGACGCATCCGCTCACCGCCTTTCCGATCATGATCGCCGTGCTGGGTGCGATCCTTTGGCTTACGATTGTCGGTGCGAATGTTCCATCGGCGATGTTGGGATCCTTGCTGGTCGACAAAGGTCATGGCTGGCTATCGGAACTGTTTGTTTCGGTGGGCGCGCCGTGGTGGTTGAAGGGCTTGCTCGTTGATGGCATGTACCTCGCCACCGCGTGGGTGATCAGTGTGATGCTGCCGCCGATGGCGATATTCTTTCCCTGTTTCACCTTGCTTGAAGACTTCGGATATCTGCCGCGCGTCGCGTTCAACCTCGACCGCATGTTTCAGCGGGTGGGTGCGCATGGCAAGCAGGCGCTGACAATGGCGATGGGCTTGGGTTGTAATGCGGCGGGAGTGGTTGCCACGCGGATCATTGATTCGCCGCGCGAGCGATTGATTGCGATTCTGACGAACAACTTTTCGCTCTGCAATGGTCGCTGGCCGACGCAGATCCTGATGGCGGGCGTCTTCATCGGCACGCTGGCGCCGCGCGGTTGGGGCGGCTCGATCGCGGCGCTTTCGGTGCTGGCGGTGGCCTTGTTGGGTTTTGGTTTTGCGATGCTGAGTTCGTGGATGCTTGCCCGCACGGTGCTGCGCGGCGAGGCCTCGACCTTCAGCCTTGAACTGCCGCCCTACCGTCCGCCGGATTTCTGGAAAACCCTTTATACTTCGGTAATCGATCGCACGCTGATCGTGCTGTGGCGCGCGGTGGTGTTTGCGCTGCCGGCCGGTGCGGCGATCTGGCTGTCGGCGAATGTGTTCATCGGCGATCAAAGCATTGCTGCATGGTTTGTACAGGGCACTGATCCCTTCGCGCGTTTGATTGGGCTCACCGGAGTGATCCTGCTGGCCTACATCGTGGCGATTCCCGCCAATGAAATTGTCGTGCCCACGATTCTCATGCTCACCGTGTTGGTGACCGGCGCGGCAGGTGGTCAAGGCGCGGGCGTGATGTTTGAAACCGATCCCGGCAATGTTCGTGCGATCCTCGAAGCCGACGGGTGGACCTCACTCACTGCCTTGTGCCTCATGCTTTTCAGCCTCTGCCACAACCCGTGCTCGACCACGCTTTACACCATCTACAAGGAGACGCGCAGTTGGAAATGGACGGCGGTTTCTGCATTGATGCCGTTGGCGGTGGGCTTTGTGCTTTGCGGATTGGTTGCGGCCTTGTGGCGGGCGTTTGTGTGAAGGGGAGATCAACATCGAACATCGAAGTGGAAGAAGATGAAGAAGTGCGCTCTTCAAGGGAGCGCGGGCATCTTGCCCGCATTGGCGCCTGCGGCGATGAGTCGGCGCCGCGTGGCCGCGTCGCCCTACCGGGGCTTTTAACT
>JBIKIK010000172.1:0-3808 GCA_044361655.1 Luteolibacter sp.
GGGGATTACGGTGAGTTTCACACGGCAGATTGGGAAAAGTTGCAGGCGATGCTGCGGGTGAACATCGAGGCGCTTGTCCACCTCACGCATGCCTTGGTGCCGGGGATGATCGGGCGAGAGCGGGCGGTGGTGATCAATGTGAGTTCGCTCGCGAGCATTTTGCCGATCCCGGATTTTGCGGTGTACGCGGCGACCAAGGCTTGTGTGACAAGTTTTTCTGAAGCGCTGCGCATTGAACTCAAGGAGCATGGCGTCGAGGTGCTCGCGCTTTGTCCGGGGCCAGTGCATACCGGGTTTGGTGAGGTGGCGAGGAGAGGGGAGAATGAGAAAGGCATGCCATCGCGCGAGTTGTTTTATGTCGCCAAGGAGCGGGTCGTGGCCGAGGCCTTTGATGCGCTGGAAAGGCGTCGTGCGCGGGTGTTTCCAGGATTGCGTACGACCATTGCGGCGCAGGTGTTTTCGCTGATGCCGATGGGCCTGATGCGTTGGTGCATGTCGCGCCGGCCGAGGCGCTCGTGAGATGCGTTACTTCACGCCGATGGCGAGCAGCGTTTGGAAATGCGGTGGGGCGGGTTCGCGGTCGGCGACGATGGTTTCGATTTGATCGAAGCCCGCCCGTTCGAGCATGCGAGCGAGGGTGCCTTCCGGAAATCCGAGCCAGCGGTCGCCATAGAGTTCGCGAGCTTCTTCGAATTGGTGTTGCACGAGGTCGAGCACGATCAGGCGTCCGCCGGCTTTGAGCATGCGGTAGGCGGCGTCGATTGCGCGCTGCGGGTGTTCGGCGTGATGGAGGGCTTGGCTTAAAATTGCGAGATCGACCGAGCGTTCGCGGATCGGAGGCTCTTCGAGATCGCCTAGGCGGTACTCGAGATTTGATAGACCGTTCTCGAGGGCGAGCTTTTGACCGTACTCGACCATCTTGGGTGAGAGGTCGACGGCGATGACTTTTTCGGCCCGCTGCGCGAGCAATTGTGAGAGCGTGCCTTCGCCGGCGCCGAGGTCGGCGACGGTTTTGTAGTTAAGCACCTTGATGAGCGCCTCGGCGAGAGCTTTCCATGAGCGACCGGGGACATAGTCCTTGCCGAAGCGGCCGGCGAGCTCGTCGAAGTAGGCCCGCGCGCTGTCTTTGCGCTTGCGAAGCAGGTGGCGCAGCGAGGCCTTGTCCTGGGCGACTTCGGCGACCTCTTCGGCAGCGAGGCGCGCGAATTCCATTAGGTTGCGGTCGGCCGAGCAGGAATACATGTTGTGCTTGCCGCTGCGCTCGTCGCTCACAAGTCCGGCAGTCTTGAGCTGGGAAAGCTGAGTTGAGATCCGACTCTGGCCCATGCCCAGGATCTCTTGGAGGTCCGCCACCGATAGTGCCTCGGCGTCGACCAGCATCAGGATCCGCAGACGCGTGGGGTCGGCCAACAATTTCAGGGATTTCAGCATTGACTTCATCTGGGCTCGTTTGTATCAACGCATCACGATTTGACGATACGAAAATAAAAAACACTTATGAGCACTTACATTTTTTCCTCCGAATCCGTTGGCGAAGGTCATCCAGACAAGGTTTGCGACACGATTTCCGATGCCATTCTCGACGCCTGCCTGAGCGTGGACCCCAAGAGCCGCGTGGCCTGCGAAACCTTTGTGAAGAGCAACATGGTTGTGGTCGGGGGTGAGATCACCATTCCGAAGATCGGTAAAAAGCCTGTTGGCTCGGTCATCAACCTTGAGAAGGTCATCCGCGACGCCGTCGCCGGCATTGGTTATACCAACAACGACGATGTCTTCCATGCTGACACGCTGTTCATCAACAACTACCTCACCACCCAATCCGATGACATCGCGCAGGGAGTCGATGCCAAGAAGGCGCACGGCAAAAAGACTGCCGAGCAAGGTGCAGGCGACCAAGGGATCATGTTTGGTTACGCTTGCGATGAAACGCCCGAGCTCATGCCCGCGCCGATCATGTACGCTCACCGCCTCGGTCGCGAGCTCACTCGCATCCGCAAGACCGGCAAGGTCAAGTGGCTGCGTCCTGATGCAAAGTCGCAGGTGTCGGTCGAGTATGTCGATGGTCGCCCGACCCGCATCGTCAATGTCGTGATTTCCACTCAGCACTCGGCCGATGTGAAGCACGCCGAGATCGAAAAATTCTGCATCGAGCAGGTCATCAAAAAGGTGCTGCCGAAAAACATGCTCACCAAGCAGACCGAGTATCTCATCAATCCCACCGGCAACTTCGTCATCGGTGGTCCGCAAGGGGACTCCGGTCTCACCGGTCGCAAGATCATCGTCGACACCTACGGCGGCATGGGCCGTCACGGCGGTGGCGCGTTTTCCGGCAAGGACCCGTCGAAGGTCGACCGCTCGGCCGCCTACATGGGCCGCTGGGTTGCGAAAAACATCGTGGCCGCCGGGCTTGCCCGCAAGTGCGAGGTGCAATTTGCCTACGCCATTGGTCACCCGCTTCCCGTCAGCGTGCATGTCGACACCTTCGGCACCGGTACCGTTGCTGACAAAAAGATCCTCGCGGCTATTCTCAAGGTTTTCTCCTTCAAGCCTGCTGACATCGTCAAGCAACTCAAGCTCCTCCGCCCGATCTATTCCAAGTCGACCAACTACGGTCACTTCGGCAAGGACGACAAGGATCTCACTTGGGAGCGCACGGATAAGGTCGCGGCCCTTAAGAAGGCTATCAAGTAAGGTTCAAGTTTCAAGTGTTCAGTTTCAAGAAAGACCAAAATGGCCTATCAGTCCTTTGAAGATCATGAAGTCTGGAAGCGCTCTTGCCGTCAGGCAGTTGACGCTTATCGCACACTTGAATCATGTTCCAAATATTCTCTTAGGGATCAAATGGACCGCTCGGCTTTGTCGGTGCCATCCAATATTGCCGAAGGTCAGGAAAGAGACTCGGATGGCGATTTTGTACGCTTTTTGAGAATCGCCAAAGGCTCCAACGGTGAATTCAGAACGCAGACTTATATCGCCACGGAGCTTGGCCTTTTGGATAAGGAAAAGTCCCGCGAGATGATTGCCGAGTCCAAAGAAATTTCCTCCATGCTGCAGGGTTTGATCCGATCGATTCAAGCCCGCCGCTGACACGCAAAACATCCACCATTCTTGAAACTGAAAACTGAACACTTGAAACTAAATTATAAATTATGACCTTCAACGATTACAAAGTACGTGACATCGGTCTTGCCGATTTCGGACGCAAGGAGATTGAAATTGCCGAGCATGAAATGCCGGGTTTGATGGCGACGCGCGAGAAGTATGGCAAAGAAAAGCCGCTTCAGGGCGTGCGCATCATGGGTTCGCTGCACATGACGATCCAGACGGCGGTTCTCATTGAGACGCTGGTCGACCTCGGCGCTGAAGTGCGCTGGGTTTCTTGCAACATCTTCTCGACGCAGGATCATGCTGCGGCTGCGATCGCTGCGGCTGGCATTCCGGTGTTTGCATGGAAGGGTGAGACCCTTGAGGAATATTGGTGGTGCACCTGGCAGGCGCTGGTGAATCCGCAAGGCCTTGGCCCGGAGTTGATCGTCGACGACGGTGGCGATGCGACCCTGCTCATTCACAAGGGTTATGAAATGGAGAACGGATCCGACTGGATCAGCACTCCTTCGGGCAGCCAGGAAGAACAAGTGATCAAGGATCTGCTCAAGGACATCAAGGGCAAGCAGCCCGGCATTTTCCACAAGATCGTTGCCGACTGGAAGGGTGTTTCCGAGGAGACCACCACCGGTGTGCATCGCCTTTATCAAATGGCCAACGCTGGCACGTTGCTGGTACCGGCGATCAATGTGAATGACTCGGT
>JBIKIK010000173.1:0-3780 GCA_044361655.1 Luteolibacter sp.
GCTTGTTGGGTTTCACGCCGCACATTTTGTTGCGGCAAAACATGGAGATCGGCGAAGGGCCGATGCAGGACTGGCAGGAAATGGCAGCGAAGGCCAAGGCCTTGCCGCGGGTGCAATCGGCCACCGCGTTTGTGTCGGACAATGTCATCATTGATTTCGAATCGTGGCAGCGTCCGGTGATGTTTCGCGGCATTGATACCTCGGATGCCGTGCAGGTCGAGGGCATCGCGCGGATGCTGGATCGCGAGGGCCATCCCGATTCCACAGCGGATCTTGGCATTGATGACCGGGTGGTGGTTTCCTCGGTGCTTGCCGATCAGCTTGGTCTGCGCGTGGGGGACTCGGTGCGTTTGTATTCGACGCGGAATTTTGAAGAGGTCATGCGCGTCTACCGTGCGACCGAGAAGCCGCCATTGCGCGAGGCGTACGCCGAGGCGTGGAAGCGTGCGTCGGAAATTTTGGAAAAGGGATGGAGTGTGAAGCAGGGTGCGGCGAGCATTCCGATTGCTGAGTTGAGCGATGCGTATCAGTTGCTCAGCAAGCTCTCGGGTGAGGTCATCCGCGGGCCTGAGCGTGACATGCTGGTGGGCTTGATGCTGGCGATGGAGGCGGCAGAAAAAGATGAGGCAGCGGGCGTGTATCGGGTCGATGCCGAGACGAGAAAATCTTTGGTCGATGGGGTCGACGCCTTGCGAAAAACCGATGCCGAAAAGATGGATGGCGAGGCGCTCAAGGGGCTCAAGAGCATTGTGCTGCCGAAGGAGGTCACGGTCGCGGGCGTGTATCTCGCGTCCCAGATGGCTGTGACGCCGGAGTTGTTTGTGCCCTTGCCGTTGGCGCAGGATCTTGCTGGCTTGGGCGAGGGTGTGCAGGGGATTTCGTTGCGGCTTGATGATGCGTATGCCGCCGAGCAGGTCGCGGCCGCATCGCGTGATGCGCTGGGGTCGGGTTGGTCTTTGCTCACTTGGGGTGCGCAGTATCAGACCTTCTTTGCATTGATCAACCAACAGCGGGTGATGATGTATTTTGCCTTGTCATTCATCGTGTTAGTTTCGGCGTTTTCGATGATGGCGGTGATGTTCACTGTCACGATTCAGAAGCGTCGTGAGATTGGCGTGATGAAGGCCTTGGGTGCGGCGCCGGGGCAGATCGTGCGGGTGTTTCTTTATCAGGGCATGATCCTTGGGTTTTGCGGCGCGGTGCTGGGTGTGATCTTGGGGCGCTTGGTGATTCATTTTCGTGGGCCGATCCAAGGCGTGTTTCGTTCGCTTGGCTTTGATCCGTTTGCGGCGTCATTCACCGGCTTTGGTGTTTTGCCGGCGCACCACAATGTTTCCGAGCAGGTGGTGATCGCGGTGATGGCGTTTGTGTTGTGTTCGCTGGCGGCGTGGGTGCCTGCGGTTTTTGCGGCGCGCAGCGATGCGGCCAAGTCGTTAAGAAATTTGTGAGTAATGGAAATTTGGATCGTCAAAGATGGGGAGAGGTCGGGTCCGTATCAGGACTTCGAGGTGCGGCGGCGGATCAATGCCGGCGAGTGGGATGAGAACACGCCGGCCTGGCATGAGGGCATGAAGGAGTGGGGTGTGCTGGGCGGGATCGAGTATTTTCGCCGGGAGTTTCAGAAAGAGCCGGATCCTGTGAAGCCTCCTTCGCTTGGCGAGGTGGCGATGGAAAAAAATCCCGAGCAGGGCATCGCTTCAACTGCCGACAGCAAACTGCGCCTTGGTCGGCGTTTTTGGGCGAGGTGGTTTGACCTCTATCTTTACGAGGGCATCTGGTGGATTGGCATGTGGGCGATGGGAAGGGACATCGGCGCTTTGCTCGACCAGACATGGGTGATGATTTTGCATTTCCTGCCGTGGTTTGCGTTGGAGGTTGTTTTGCTGCATCGCTTTGGGACCACGCCGGGCAAATGGCTGATGGGTCTGAGTGTGTTGAACCGGGATGGTTCGCGAATGAGTCTTGCGGAATCGATGCGGCGCGCGTGGCGGGTCTACTTCATTGGCATTGGCATGGGTTGGGGCTTGCTGGCACTGATCTGCCAATTGATGGCGCTGGTAGGCGTCAAACGATTGGGCATGCCGATTTGGGATCACGCCGGTGGTCACCAAGTGGTCGCCGAGCCTTTGCGGGGAGTGCGGGTGGGGGCATTTGTTTGCCTGTGGTTTGTGGCCTTGCAGATGCAGATGGCGGTGGTGTCGCCGTATGTCATCGAGCGCGTTGGCAAAATGTTTCCATCGATCAAGGAAACCTATGAAAGGAATCCGCCGCGGCACTTGCCGAAGCGTGACTAAAGCAATCAAGCCACCGTTTTGCGGTGGCTTGTGCGAGTGGTCGGGGGCTGGTGGTGGCGGGTCGATTAAGCCAGAGCGAGTAGCTTGGCCTTGAGTTGATCCTTGGTGACGCTGGCGCCGACGATTTGGTCCTTCACTTCGCCGTTCTTGAAGAACAGGAGGAGAGGAATCGAGCGGACATTGTATTTCACCGCGAGGTCGCGTGCGTTGTCGACATTGACCTTGCCGACTTTGGCTTGATCGCCGAGTTCGCCGGAGAGTTGATCGATGATTGGTCCGATCATTTTGCAGGGTCCGCACCATTCGGCCCAGAAATCGACGAGGACGGGCACGGAGGAGTTGATGACTTCGGATTCGAAATTTGTTTCAGTGAGATTGAGGTCCATGGCGGTTAATGTGGTGGGAGGGGTTGTGAAGTCAAGGCCTTGCGGCGATGGATCGCGTAGGGCGCGGTTTTCAGAGTCCCGTGGGCAAACTGCCGGCGGCGAATGCGAAATAAAGCACGGCCAGCGTGAGAACGATGTTGATGATGGGAAGTGCCATGATGGTGGTTGATTAGAAGGGAAGGACTTGTGACCACTGGCCAGCGTTTTCGTTGTCTTCCGCGTTGATCCAGACGCTGGCGACCATCAGTTGCGTTACCAGCACCACGATGGCGGCGGCGAGTCCGACACCGGCGAGAATCGTGAGAACCCCGTTGTTGGTTTCGGTTTCCTCCTGCTCTTCGGCTGCGGCCTCTTCCACAGCGGTCACCTTGGGCTTGGGTACGCCGGCGCCGGGAGCGGCGGGTGCTTGGAGCGGGACGGTGGCTTGAGGCAGGATCGGCACGGTGTTTGCCGGCTTGGGGGCGCCACCGGGCGCGAGGTTGATCGTTGGCGCGCCGGGTGCGATGGCTGGGGCGGCTGGGGCGGCTGGGCGAAGAGGAATAGTTGGCGCTGGTGCACCGGGTGCGGCGGGCGAGCCAGCCGGACGGAGCGGCACGGTGGGTGCCGGAGTAACCGGACGAGGGCTTGCAGCGACGGTGGGCTTGGGTGCGGCCGCGGGTGCGACGGAGCTGGCAAGCGGAGCGGTCTTAGGTGCCACGGCGACGGGTGTGACAGCGCTCGCGAGAGGAACGGTCTTTGGTGGTGTTACCACCGGTGCCGTAGCACTGGGAACCACGATGGGTTTGGGCGGCGCGATCGGCTTGGGTGGTGCGATCGGAATGGAGGGTTTTGGAATGGGTGGTGTGTTTTCGCTCATGCGCGGGTCTGGGGAAAAGTGTTCTGACAAAATGGCAAAGCAGCCCTGGGCTGTCAAACCCCCAGCCTGAGATGACGCGTTTTTTTTGGTGTGATTTTCCCGGCTTCGTGATTCCTATCCGGCAGCCGACATGTCAGCCGATAAAAATGCCATCAGTCCGACCCGTGCTCAGGATTTTCCCGAGTGGTACCAGCAAGTGATCCGAGCCGCGGATCTCGCGGAGAATTCCGAGACGCGCGGGTGC
>JBIKIK010000174.1:0-3759 GCA_044361655.1 Luteolibacter sp.
TCGCGGCGTGATCGCATCCCCGCCTGCGTTCGCAGGGCGGTGCAGGAGACTGAGACAAATGATTACTGCGGCGAGTTGTGGTCGCCACCGGCCTATGAGTGGAAGCATGAAGCGGTAACGGTCAAAGTCCCGCTGATCTATGAGGCTCATGTCGGCATGGCTGGCGAAGAGCTGCGAGTGCATGGGTATCGCGAATTTGCCGAAAGCGTGCTGCCACGCATCAAGGCGGCGGGATACAACACCGTGCAACTCATGGCGGTGCAGGAGCATCCGTATTACGGATCTTTTGGTTATCATGTTTCGTCTTTTTTCGCGCCGTGTTCGCGCTTTGGGACGCCCGATGATTTGAAACACCTCATCGACACCGCGCATGGTCTCGGCATCGCGGTGTTGCTCGACATCGTGCACTCGCATGCGGTCAAAAATACGGCCGAGGGCCTCAATGATTTCGATGGTTCGGGTCATCAGTATTTTCACGCCGGAGCGCGGGGCGATCATCCGTCCTGGGACTCCAAGTGCTTTGATTATGGCCGGCCCGAGGTGCGGCATTTCCTGCTTTCCAACATTCGCTACTGGCTTGAGGAATTCCGCTTCGATGGCTTCCGTTTCGATGGGGTGACCTCGATGCTCTATCACTCGCGCGGCAATCGAGCATTTGGATCTTACGATGATTACTTCAGTGGCGATGCCGACGATGATGCGATCCTTTATCTCCAGCTTGCCACGCGGCTTGCGCGCGAAGTGAGGCCCGATGCTTTGCTCATCGCTGAGGATATGTCGGGCATGCCGGGGCTGTGCCGGCCAATCGATGAAGGTGGCTTAGGCTTCACACATCGGCTGGCAATGGGCATCCCCGATTACTGGATCAAGCTGCTCAAGCATCAGCGTGACGAGGACTGGGACCTTGGCGAATTGTGGGGAGTGCTCGCCAATCGCAGGACGGGCGAGGCAAACATCGCCTATGCCGAGAGCCATGACCAGGCACTCGTCGGCGACAAGACGCTGGCATTTCGCCTGATGGATCAGGAAATGTACTGGCACATGGCACTCGATGATCCACATCCGGTCATCGAGCGCGGCATCGCGCTGCACAAGATGATCCGCCTCTTCACGATGGCGATCGGTGGCGAGGGTTGGCTCAATTTCATGGGCAACGAGTTTGGTCATCCCGAGTGGCTGGATTTCCCGCGCGAGGGCAATGGCTGGTCGTATCACTACTGCCGCCGCCAGTGGTCATTGGTCGACGACCCCTCCTTGAAATACCGCTGGCTCGCGGATTTCGACCGCGACCTCATGCGGCTCGCGACTCGCACGCAGCTACTCGAGTCCGCGCCAGCGCGGTGTTTGTACATCGATCATGCGAAAAAAATCCTCGTCGCCGAGCGGGCGAACCTGATTTTTGTTTTCAACTTCTCGGTTGGCGAATCGCCATTTGGATATCCGGTGAATGTCGGCGCGGGCGATGTGCACGAGTTGCTGCTTGATACCGACCTGAGCGGTTTTGGTGGGCACGGACGACTTGATCCGTCGGTTGATTTTCCGGTAGATGCGGATGGCATCATGCGCGTGTACAGTCCGTCACGATCAGCGCAAGTCTACGCGCCAAAGGTATAAATTTTTTGTTCGAGAGCCCCATTGTGAATGAAGGGCCGGTGGCTCGTGAATGAACAATGGCAGCGCAGGAACTGGCGAGTTTCCCTTTCCGGAATTCTGCATCAAACACCCGAATATCCTTGATTCCGCCAAGAGCGACTTCCGAGCATCAAGGCGTGAAGAAACAGCATTTGCCCGAGAAAATTTGCGCCACCTGCGGGCGGCCTTTCAAGTGGCGGAAAAAGTGGGAGCGGGTCTGGGACGAAGTGAAATTTTGCAGTGACCGCTGCCGGATGAAAAAATCCAAAGCGCCTCCTGCCTGATTCCACCATCAGCCTCGCCCATTGAGGGTTGGTGTTTGATGATCTGTCAGTGCGCGACAGCAAGGGAATCTATTGCGCTGCTGAATCAAGTGACCGATCGTCGCTTCCTCACCGGATCTCCACGGTCGCGCCGGGGCGGATGAGGTTTGGCAGGCGGATGGCGTCCCAGTTGGCGAGGCGGATGCATCCGGCGCTACGGGCGCGGCCGATGGTTTCCGGGTCGGAGGTGCCGTGCATGCCGATGCCGGGTTTGCTGGTGCCGTTCCAAATGATGCCGACCGGGCTGTTAGGGCCGGGTGGGATGTTGATGGCGTTGGCGCTTCTTTTGCCGGTATCGAGGAGTTGTTGGTCGTATCGCCAGTGAGGCAGTTCGATCATGTTGAGCAACTTCCAGGTGCCAAATTTGATGAATTTCGGTTTGCCTGGTGTGATCGGAAATGAGGCAACCAATGCGCGGTTGGCTTTGGCCTTTGCGACAGTTGCGGTGCCATCCTCTGATTCATCGACCACCAAGGCGGCGGGTGCGGCTTCGAAGATTCTTGCTTGGTTGATCTTTGTGTTCACCACCACATGGCGTTCGCTGAGTGTTGCGTCCGCTTCATATTTCGCCCCAGTGAGTGTTTCGATTTCGAAGGGCTCGACATTCGGAACGATGATTGAGTCGCCAGGCTTCAGGTTTGTCATTTTCACGCCGGCATTGATTTCGGTGAGGTAGGGAACATCGCTGTGGTAGCGCTCGGCCATGAATTCCGCGATACTGCGGTAGCTCATTCTTTTTGCGGATGCTTGCAGACTGCGTTTGGTGGGTAGGGAAGGGTTCACCCATTTTTTTGCGACTTCCGGAACGGTAACGGTGATCAGTGGCTCTGACACGGCGCTCTTGGCGGCAAGCATCACCGCAGACCAGTCGTCGAGCGGGTGGCCGTTGACTTCATTCCATGAGCGCACGGCGAGTTCGCCGAACTGGCCCATGCGACCATCGATCACGCCGGGGCCGAAATTGGATTTGTCCAAAAACACCTGCAGGCGCAGGGCTTCGAGGCCTTCGGGTTTGGCATTCGAGGCTGAGGTGCTCGGTGGGCTTGCAATCTCGGCGGACTCATCAATGACGATCGCGGCCGGCGTTTCATTTGTTTCATCGGCCACCACGGCGGGTGTTTCTTCCGGCATGCTCACCACTTCATCGGGAAGCGGTTGCGAGGTGATGTCATCGTCGCCGCCGATGGGTAGGGCTTTGAGGACAGGTCGATTGGTGGAATCGATCGCGGGCTCCTGCGCGTGGAGCGAGCCGAGTGCCAGGCATGAGAGGATGACGAAAACGCGGATCATGGAAATGCGTGAGGGGCGGGTTCAGGCAGGTTGCGCGACGAATGGCTCGAGCCTGCCAGCAAGCATCGGCGGTACGACCGCGCGCAACAGGATATCATTTCCTTCGTAATCCGTCGAGAGCACCTTCGCATCGCGGTGCAAAAGGCCCACGAGGTCGGCCCGATGCTGGGGGATTCGGTAGTCGAGGCAGCGTACGCGGTCGGCGAGAGCGGCCGAGCAGGCATCGAGCAGCTGATCTAGCCCCGCGCGGGTGAATGCCGAGATGCGAAGCGCATCGGGAAACATTCTTGCGAGTGAGGCGATTTGCTCGGGGTCCTCGACGAGGTCGATTTTGTTGAGGACGGTGATCGTGGGTTTGCCCTCTGCGCCGAGTTCGTCGAGCACCTCGAGGGTGGTGCGTTGGAAGCGTTCGATTTCCGGCGAGGTGGCATCGAGCACATGGATGAGGAAATCGGCGAGCACCGCTTCTTCGAGCGTGGCCTTGAAGGCCTCGACCAAGCGGTGTGGCAGGTTG
>JBIKIK010000175.1:0-3756 GCA_044361655.1 Luteolibacter sp.
GAGCTCGCCGACCCCACACGCCTGCTCTCCGACCTCCAGCGCCAGGGCTTCATCCGCGTGCGCATCAATGGCGAATTTTTCGAAATCGAAAATACCCAGTGGCCGCAAGGGCCATTCACATTGGAAATCGTCGTCGACCGCTTTGTGATCCGACCCGACTCGGAAGCACGCATCGCCGACTCGGTGGAAACCGCACTCCGCCTCTGCGGCGCGGAAACAATCGCCTCCTATCAAACACCCGACGCCGATACATGGCGCGACCTCTCATTCCAAACTTCCTACCGCAACCCGCACACCGGCGAACTGATCGGCGAAATCACACCGAAACATTTTTCCTTCAACTCCCACCTCGGTGCCTGCACAACCTGCGAAGGCCTCGGCACCGAACGCTACTGCGATCCGCAATTGCTCATTCACGATCCAAACATGCCAATCCTCAAAGGCGGCATCCGCGGTTGGTGGAAGGAAAAATCATCCCGCGAAAGCCAATTCCAACGCGAAACGAAAATCATCCTGCGCGGATGCGCGTTGCCCGACGGTGCGAGCTTTTCCCAACTCAACGTTCCCGCAAAACGCCTGCTGTTTGACGGCGGAAAAATCGACACCGGCTGGACAATCGGCCCCGATAAAAAACCGCAAAAAATCGACACCGAAGGGCTCGCCAACGAAGCGATGCGCCGCCTCAACGAAGCGAAATCCGAGATCACTCGACGCAGCCTCTCACGCCTCATCGCCCACCGCCCCTGCAGCACTTGCCAAGGCCGCCGACTTCAAGCGCAGTGGCTCGCAGTGAAGGTCTGCGGCACGAATCAACAATGGCTCGGCATCACGGAGTTCTGCGAACTCACCGTGACCAAAGCGATTCGCTGGCTCGATGGCTTCAGTACCGATCCCGCCAAGGCCGATGTTTGCCAGCGCCTCGTCGCCGATGTCACAAAGCGCCTCCACTTCCTCGAAGAAGTCGGCCTCGGCTACCTCACGCTCGATCGCTCAAGCGGATCACTCTCCGGCGGTGAAGCGCAACGCATCCGCCTCGCCACCCAACTCGGCGCCGGACTCTCCGGCGTGCTCTATGTGCTCGACGAACCGAGCATCGGCCTCCACGCCGCGGACACCCAACGCCTCATCACCGCCCTTCAACGCCTGCGCGACTCGGGAAATACGGTGATCATCGTAGAACACGACGAGGAAATCATCCGCGCGGCCGACCACCTAATCGACATGGGACCCGGCGCCGGTTCCGCTGGCGGTTTGATCCTCGCATCCGGAAAACCAATCGAAATCTCATCCGCGACCGGCGAATGGCTGCGGTCGAAAGGGGAAATTCAATCTGTCGGAAAAACCAAAAAATCCGCCATTCCAACTACGACAAACATCGTAGAATTGAAAATTCGAAACGCCCGCGAGCACAACCTCCAAAACCTTGATGTCAGCATCCCGCTCGGCAAGCTGGTCTGCCTCTGCGGACCCAGCGGCAGCGGCAAGTCCACCCTCGCCGATGACATCCTGCGCCGCGCAATGGCCCGCCATTTTCACCATGCCGGCGAAACACCCGGCGCCCACGATGGCATCGACGGACTCGAACACCTCGGCAAATTCATCGTCGCCGACCAATCACCAATCGGCCGCAGCCCACGCTCGAACCCCGCAACCTTCACCGGCGCATTCGACCTGATCCGCGAGCTCTTCGCGAAACTCCCGCTCGCCCGCCAACACGGTTTCAATGCCTCACGCTTCAGTTTCAACGCCACGGGCGGACGCTGCGAACGCTGCCAGGGCAACGGACGACTCAAAATCGAAATGCATTTCCTGCCCGACGCATGGGTCAGCTGCCCGGCCTGCGATGGCAAACGCTTCAACCGCGAAACCCTTGCCATCACCTACAAAGGCAAGTCGATCGCCGATGTCCTCGATCTTCAAATTTCCGAAGCGCTCGCATTTTTCCAACCGATTCCGAAGCTGCGCCACATCCTCGCAACCCTCGATCAACTCGGCCTCGGCTACCTGCCCCTCGGCCAAGCGGCCAACACACTCTCAGGCGGCGAAGCGCAACGCCTCAAACTCGCCCTCGAACTCGCCAAGCCACCCGCCACCCACACGCTCTACTTCTTCGATGAACCCACCACCGGACTCCACTTCGGCGATGTCCAACTTCTCATCAAGGCCTTCCTCCAGTTCCGCGATGCAGGCCACAGCGTGCTGGTCGTCGAACACCACCTAGATGTAATCGCCGCCGCCGATTGGATCATCGACCTCGGCCCCGGCGGCGGATCCCACGGCGGTCAACTCGTCGCCCAAGGCACACCGAACGATATCAAAAAAATCCCGAACTCCCCAACCGGCCAAGCGCTTGCCTGCGCCAATAAACCATAATTTTTAACTCTTAACTTTTACCCCCACCCCAACATCCGCTATTGCGACAAGCCCACCGCTGCACCACCCTTACGCGCCGCCGCAAACCACCGCCATGTTTTCACCCGAATCGATCCTCGCCGACTTCCCAATCCTTGATCAGTCGATCCATGGTCGTCGGCTGATCTATCTCGACAACGCGGCCACTACCCAAAAACCGCAACGTGTTCTCGACACCTCGCGACGCTACTACGAGTCAATCAACTCAAACATCCACCGCGGCACCCACCAACTCGCCCGCGCCGCGACCGATGCCTTCGAAAATGCCCGCAACACGGTCGCGAAGCACCTCAACGCCGCATCAAGCGACGAAGTGATCTTCACCTCCGGCACCACAGGCGGCATCAACCTCGCTGCCAACATCCTCTCACTCTCCGGCCGCATCAAAGCCAACGACGAGGTCCTCATCTCCGCACTCGAGCACCACTCCAACATCGTGCCATGGCAAATGCTCTGCCAACGCACCGGCGCGAAACTCAAAGTGATTCCCTGCGACGACGACGGCACACTCGATCTCGACGCATTTCACGAAGCTCTCAAAGGGCCAGTCAAAATCCTCGCCCTCACCGCGATTTCCAACGCCTTTGGCACAGTCAACCCGATCACCGAAATGACCCGCGCCGCTAAAACCATTGGCGCAATCGTGCTCATCGATGCCGCCCAATCGATCGCCCACCTGCAAACTGATGTCCAATCGATAGGCGCCGATTTCCTCGCGTTCTCCGGCCACAAAATTTACGCTCCCACCGGCATCGGCATCCTCTGGGGCCGCAAAAACTTGCTCGAAGAGCTCCCACCCTGGCAGGGCGGTGGCGAGATGATCAAGGAGGTGACTTTCGATCACACGACCTACAACGATCCACCCTTCAAATACGAAGCCGGCACCCCCAACATCGAAGGCGCCATCGCACTCGCCGCGGCGATTGATTATGTGAACCGCATCGGGCTCGATAAAATTCACGCACACGAAGCCTCACTCATCCGCCACGCGGCCGATGCGATTTTCCACATCCCCGGCATCCGCCTCTACGGTCCCACCGATCGCTCCGGCTCACTCTCCTTCAACATCGAAGGCCTCCACCACTACGACATCGGCACCCTGCTCGATCAAATGGGCATCGCCGTCCGCACCGGCCACCACTGCTGCCAGCCGCTCATGAAACGCTTCGGCATCACCGGCACCATCCGCGCCTCCTTCGCCCTCTACAACACCCAAGAAGAAATCAACACCTTCGCCAAATCCCTCGAAAAAGCCGTCGGAATGCTTAAGTGAAAATAAGGGATATTGGAGATTGAGGGACTAAAGATTGGGTACGAAGACACAACGCTCATTAGACGGAATCG
>JBIKIK010000022.1:0-12815 GCA_044361655.1 Luteolibacter sp.
ATCTTGTCGGTGTTGTGGATCTCGTTCGATAGCAACGCGGCCATGAACTCGACCGGGTGATTCGCCTTGAGCCATGCGGTCCAGTAGGAAATGTGGCCGTAGCAGGCCGAGTGGGATTTGTTGAATCCATAGCCCGCGAACATTTCGATCTTCTCGAAAATCTTGCCCGCCAAGGCCTCGCCGATGCCGTTGGTCTTGCCGCAACCTTCGACAAATTTCCCCCGCTCCTTGGCCATCTTCTCGGGATCCTTTTTGCCCATCGCGCGCCGCAAAAGGTCGGCACCGCCCAGCGTGTATCCCGCGAGCAGCTTGGCCGCGTTCTGCACCTGCTCCTGATAAATCATCACCCCGTAGGTGTTGCCGCAGACCTGTTCGAGCAGCGGATGCTCATACATGGCTTTCTTGCGGCCCTTTTTGACCTCGATCATCTGATCGATGAACTCCATCGCGCCCGGACGATAAAGCGCCAGCAAGTCGATGATGTCGTCGATCTTCTCGATCTGATACTTGCGGCAGGTCTCGACCATACCGCCCGACTCGAGCTGGAACACGCCCATCGTCTCACCGCGGTTCAGCAGGTCGAATGTCGGCTGATCATCCAATGGCACATCCTCGATGCGGAAATTCGGCTTCACCTTACGGATGTGCTCGACCGCTTCCTGGATAACCGTGAGGTTGCGCAGACCGAGGAAATCCATTTTCAGCAGACCCACTTCGGTGATCGCGCCCATGTCGTATTGCGTCACCACCTCACCCTCATTGCCGCGCGTGAGCGGCACATGGTCATCCAAGGCACGGTCACCAATCACGATGCCTGCCGCGTGAATGCCAACATTGCGGTTGAGCCCCTCGAGCGCCAATGCGTAGGTCCACGCGTCCTGATAGGTCGAGGATGCCTCGATCGTCTCGCGCAACTCGGTATTGCGCTCCCACTCGCGCGCCAAAATCGAATCACTGAATTTTTTCTTCTCGTCCTTGTCTAGCGGTTTGGCGTCGATCATTTTCGATAAACGATCCCCCTCGGAGTAAGCCAAGCCCATTACCCGAGCCACATCTCGAATCACGCTCTTGGCACCCATCGTGCCGTAGGTGATGATGTGCGAAACACAGCGCTCGCCGTACTTTTTGCGCACATAATCAATCACTTCGGGCCTGCGCGATTGGCAGAAATCGATATCAACATCCGGCGGGCTCACACGCTCGGGATTGAGGAAGCGCTCGAACAACAAACCGAACTTCAGCGGACAAATGTCGGTGATCCCCAAAGCATACGCCACCAGCGATCCCGCCGCCGATCCGCGCCCTGGCCCCACCGGAATGTTTTGCTCCCGCGCCCAGCGGATGAAGTCCGCCGTGATCAGGAAGTACGATGCGAAACCAAGCTGATTGATGACTCCCGCCTCGTACTTGAGTCGCCCGAAAATCTCCGGGTCGGCCGCCTTTTCCGCACCATATCGCGAAACCAATCCCTCAGTGCAAAGCCGCATCAGATATTCCTCGCGCGGGCTGCCGTCCGGCGTACCGAACTGCGGGTACTTTTCTGATGAAGTGGAATCGAGCTTCATCTCAACATTGCAACGCTCGGCAATTTCCAGCGTTGCATCGCATGCCTCGGGCAACTCGGCAAAAATCGCGCGCATTTCCTCCGCCGACTTGAAGTAAACCTCCGGCGAATAACGCATGCGGCTCTCATCGATCAGCTGATGCCCGGTACCGATGCAGATCATCACATCGTGCGCGTCATGATCCTTGCGATCGAGGAAGTGCACATCATTGGCCGCCACCGGCTTGAGGCCGAATTCCTTGGCGAGCTTGAGCAAAATCGGATTCACCCGCCGCTGGGCTTCCATCCCGTGGTCGTGAATCTCCACATAGGTGTTGGCCGCTCCGAAAATTTCCACCAACTCGGCCAGCGTCTCACGCGCCTTGGCCTCATCGCCTGCATGCAGCCACTCATTCACCGGACCCGATATACAGCCGGTAAGGCAGATCACTCCTTTGGAAAATTCCCGCAATGCAGCGCGATCGACCCGCGGCTTGCCATGATAAAGCCCCTCAAGGTGCCCCTTCGATACCAGCTTCGACAAATTTTCCCACCCCTCATTGTTCTCCGCCAATAAAGTCAAATGCGTTGCCCGCTTACGCCCCACCAACTCCTTCTTTTCCTCCATCGAAAATGGCGCGAGATAAATCTCACACCCGAAAATCGGCTTCACACCCGCCTTCTTGCACTTCTGGTAAAACTCCACCGCCCCAAACAAATTCCCATGGTCGGTCACCGCCACCGCCGGCATCCCCATCGACGCCGCACGCTTCGCCAAATCCCCCATGCGGATCATTCCATCCAACAACGAAAACTCACTGTGGACATGCAGGTGGACAAAAGAATCAGACATCGGACGGCCACCAAACTATCCACCACCCCGACAAGCGCAAGCGGCGGATGCTACGCCGCATTGATTTTCAATTCCCATCCATCACCGCGCGGCGGCCGAGCTGCATCCAGCGGTAGCCAAGCACCCAAGCCAGTCCTGCCACCGGATAGGCAAAAACAAGCCCCACCACGAGTGCGATCAACCCAGCCAACATGATCCCAATCGCCGCCAAACCCAACAGCATGAGCTTCGATTTGTGACCATCGGTAAGATTTCCGCTGTAACGAAACGCCTCAATCACTCCGCAGTTGCGATCGACGAGCACGGTCATGGCCTGACCATACTTCAAGGCCAGATAAATCCCCGGAACAATCAGCAGCACGAATCCGACCGCCACCATCAAACCGAGAAGAATCGAAACTCCAATCCCTCTCAGCAGTTTGTCGCCCTCACCAAAAATTTGCGAGACCGAAGCGGGCCGACCAGACACAAGGTTCAAAGCAAATCGAGTGATACCCAGCGACAGAAAAATCGAAACCACCTGCATCGCCAGTTGGTTGAAAACACTGCCCTGATTGCGCGCGGATTCAACCGGCGGCCTCCATCCCATCGCATGATCAATCAGGCCGAGAATCAGCCCTACGCCGAAAATGACCGCAAGCGCAACGATCAGCGCCAAAAAAAGCTTTCCGAAGTTTTGCTTGGTCAGCTCAAACGCCCTCTTCACACAGGCACCCACCACGATCGGCTCAATGCTGCCCGGCACCGGATCAAACTCAGGCCCGATCTGCGGCACAGGAGGCGGGGTCTGATCGAACAAACCCGCAATCTTTCCCGCCGCAATCCAGTCCTTCATCCCATTCGACCACACCAGATCCTTTTCCGCATCGAGCTCACCCTTTGCCGCCAGGTCGCGGAGGGTTTCGAAATCAACCGGACCGGACTGACTGCCACTGCGGGTATAGTGCCATTCGCTCATAGCATGCTCGATAGGGCAAATGATCGCCCGAGACAAGAAATCTCACGCGTAAGCCCACGGCAAAGCATCCCAAGCACACTCTTCCCTCAATTATCCAATTTCCCAATTTTCCAATACCCGTTCCCCATTCCCCCATTTCCACCTTGCCACCGGCGTTCCCGCATCGATAAAGTTGATCACCATGAAATCAAAACTGGCATTCGCACTGGCTACCACCCTTCTCTTCAGCTCATGCGCGCAGGACAGCATCACCGGCGACACTTACTCACGCGGTGAAGCAGGTCGCGCCCAAGCGGTCCAAACCGGTCGCATCACCTCGATCCGCCCCGTGAAAATCGAAGGCGGCAGCCAAGGCGGCGCCCTCGCAGGTGCTGTCGCGGGCGGCTTCCTTGGCAGCAACATCGGCAGCGGTCGTGCCTCCAACACCGCCGGCGCCATCGGTGGCGCCATGGTCGGCAGCGCCATCGCCTCGCAAGCCCAACAAGCAATGACCTCACGCCGCGGCATCGAAATCTCCGTCCGCCTCGACCAAGGCGGTTCGGTCGCCATCGTCCAAGAGGTCAACCCACGCGAGCAATTCTCAGTCGGCGACCGCGTCCGCATCATCAGCTCCGGCGGCCGTTCACGCGTGTCCTACTAATTACACATCACGATCATCAAAATTCCCACAAGCCCCCTTCGCTCCGGCGTTGGGGGCTTTTTCGTTGCCGCCAACCGCTTATTTCCACTTGGCCCCTGCGCAGATTGCGCTTACTTGATGCGAACTTGAGCGCGCTATTTTCCCTCCTTGCAACCGATCCGGCCAGCTCCGCCCGACGCGGAACCCTTAGCCTGCCGCACGGCGTCGTCGAAACTCCGATCTTCATGCCGGTCGGCACTCAAGGGTCGGTCAAAACCCTCCACCCGCTCGAACTCGAGCAACTCGGCGCGCAAATCATCCTCGGCAACACCTACCACCTCTGGCTACGCCCCGGCCACGAGCTGATCCGCGAAATGGGCGGACTTCACGGTTTCACCACCTGGCAAAAGCCATTTCTCACCGACTCGGGCGGATTCCAAGTTTGGTCCTTGGCCAAGCTCCGCAAAATCACCGAAGAAGGTGTGCGTTTTCAAAACCACCTCGATGGTTCCAAGATGATGCTTACCCCGGAGCTCAGCATGGAAATCCAAGCCTCGCTCAGATCCGACATCGCGATGCTCTTCGACGAGTGCCCGCCCTACCCCTGCGACGAAGCCTACGCCGCACGCTCGCTCGCCCTCACCACCCGCTGGGCACGCCGCTGCAAGGATTGGGTCAACACCCACCAACCGATGTCGGGCAATGGCCGCCAACTCCACTTCGGCATCGTCCAGGGATCGGTCTACGCCGACCTCCGCGAGCAATCCGCCCGCGAGCTCGTGGCGATGGACTTCGATGGCTACGCGGTCGGCGGCGTATCGGTCGGCGAGCCCGAGCATGAAATGTTTCGCGCGATCGAAAATGCCGTTCCCTTCCTGCCGCACGACAAACCCCGCTACGCGATGGGCCTCGGCACCCCCCCGCAGATTTTGGAAATGATCGCCCGCGGCGTCGACATGTTCGACTGCGTCATGCCCACCCGCATGGCTCGCCACGGCGTGGCCTTCACGCTCGACGGCCCCCTCCACATCAAAAACCTCATCCACGCCAAAGACCCCCGCCCGCTCTGCGAATCCGCCCACCCGCATGTTGCCGGATTCTCCCGATCCTACATTCGCCACCTGTTTCGAGCAGGGGAAATGCTCGCTTTGCGGTTGCTTTCCTTCCACAATCTGCATTTCTACATGGGTCTCGTCGCCGGCGCGAGGGACGCCATCTCTAACGGAAAATTCAACGACTACAAAGACTCCTTCATCAAACGATACCACAACCCCACCGCATCATGACCACCAACACACTCCTCACCACCCTCCTCGCCCAAGCCGCACCCGCACCTCAAGGCGGCATCCTCGGCAACCCCTTGATCATGATGGGCCTCATGATCGTCATGTTCTACTTCCTGCTCATCCGCCCACAACAGCGCCAACGCAAGGAACAGGCCGCCCGCATCGCCGCCCTTCAATCCGGCGACAAAGTGGTCACCACCGCCGGCATCCACGGCATCGTCCACAATGTGCGCGAACACACCGTGGTTTTGAAAGTGGCCGAAGGCACGATGATTGAATTCGACAAGGCCGCAATTGGCAACGTCACCAAAAAAGATACCGCGGCATAAGCCCCCAGCGTCTCGCACTCTTTGCATTTCGCATTTCACCCACCGCTTTTCGCCATGCTCGCAGCCACCTCATTCTACGAAGATCCGCTCACCATTTTCGTGACCGGCATGATCCTTGTGATCCTGTTCTTCTGGTACTTCGCCACCGACATCGAGCGGCGCAAACGCAATGTCGGCACGGTCCTGCTCATCGGCACGACAGCCCTCTGCGTGCTGTCAGCGACACCGGTGAAGGAGCGCCTCAAAGGCGGCATCGACATCGTCGGCGGATCCTCATTCACACTCCGCGTGCAACCGCGCGAGTCCGATAGTGGCGAAAAAATGGAGGTCACCCCCCAACAGGTCGACCAAGCGATCCTCGTGATCGAAAAACGCCTCAACAGCATGGGCACCTCCGAGCCGCTGATCGCCCGCCAAGGCACCGACGGCATCCTCGTGCAAATGCCCGGAGTCGAACCCGAAACCTCGGCCAAAATCCGCAACACCCTCGAAAAAGTCGCCAAACTCGAACTCCGTGAGGTGAGCCGCCGCAACGACGAACCCGGCCCCGATGGCAAACCGCTCGCCGAACGCGTCCAGAGTGGCGAGGAAATCATCCCCGGCTACAAGGCCTACACGCTCAAGGGCAAGGACGAGGACGGCAACGAGTACACCCGCCCGATCCTCCTCAACCGCCGCATGGCACTTGGCGGATCCGACATCGCCGATGCTGTGCCATCCCCGCAACAAGCCGACGCGGTATCCATCACACTCAACGCCGAGGGCACCGACAAAATGATCGCCCTCACCAAAAACATGCGCTCCGGCGTCGATCGCATCGCCATCGTGCTCGACGGCGAAGTGATCAGCGCCCCAGTCGTCAACCAAACTCCACTCGGCAAGCAATTCATCGTCGAAGGCCTGCGCGAGCCAGGCGAAGTGCAACACCTCGCCAGCGCGCTCATGAATCCGCTCGAAAACCCACTGGTCGTCGAGATGGAAGACACCGTCTCGCCCACCCTCGGCGCAGCTGTTGTCAAGCAAGGCATCTGGGCCGGCATCATCGGCCTCAGCATCACCGCGCTCTTCGTCCTCTTCTACTACCGCTTCGCCGGCATCGTCGCGCTCTTCGGTCTCGCCATCAACGGCGTGATCCTCTTCGGCGTAATGGCCATGTTTGGCTTCACCTTCTCGCTGCCCGGCATCGCGGGCATGATCCTTACCATCGGCATGGCGGTCGACGCCAATGTGCTTATCTACGAGCGCCTTCGCGAGGAAATGGAAGCCGGTAAATCATTCAAAACCGCGATCTCTGCCTCTTACGACAAAGCCTTCACCGCGATCTTCGACTCGAACTTCACCTCGCTCATCACCGCCGTCCTGCTCTTCATCTTTGGCAGCAGCGCGATCAAGGGTTTCGCCATCACGCTCACCATCGGCATCATTGCCTCAATGTTCTCCGCGATCCTCGTCACGCGCGTGCTCTTCCGCTGGGCCACCGACCTCAACGCGCTCAAAAATGTCTCCTTCCTCAACCTCATCAAGGCGACGAAATTCGATTTCCTCGGCAAGTCCAGCGCCTGCGCCATCCTATCCCTCGTTCTCATCGTGCTCTCCCTGGCCGCCTTCGGCCTTCGCAAGGAACGCGCCTTCGGCGTCGACTTCACCGGCGGCACACTCATCAAATTCCAACTCGGCTCGGATGTAAAAATCCCCACCGCCGATGTCGAAAAAGCCCTCTCCACCCTCCAACTCAGCAAGGCCGCCTACCCGCAAGAGCAAGGCAACCCCGCCACCGGCACCCTCCTCACCGTCCGCTGCGACACCAAGGATGCCGACACCATCATCGCCAAACTCCGCGAGAGCATTCCTGCCCTCGGTGAGAAAAAAGCCACAGCCAACCCCGAAGCTCCAACCGATCACGACTATGTCATCGATAGCAGCAAGGTCGAAGTCTCCGCACTCATCGGCGGCACCTTCCTCAAGGACTCGCTCATCGCTCTTGTCCTCGGCCTCATCGGCATCCTCCTCTACATCACCTTCCGCTTCGAGTTTTCCTTCGCACTCGGCGGCTTCGTCGCGATCCTGCACGATGTGATCATTTCCGTCGGCCTCGTCGTCCTGCTCGGCGGCGAACTCTCGCTGATCCATGTCGGCGCGATCCTCACCATCGCCGGCTATTCGATCAACGACACGATCGTCGTCTTCGACCGCATCCGCGAAAACCTCCTCATCCGTGGCGGATCGATCAAATCGATCATGAACGAGGCGATCAACGCAACGCTTTCGAGAACGCTGCTCACCTCGGCAACCACCATCATCACTGTGGCGATCCTCTCGTTCTTCGGCGGATCCTCGCTGCGTGACTTCTCGGTCATGATCCTCATCGGTCTCGTAGTCGGCACCTACTCGTCGGTCTTCGTCGCCTCGCCGATCGTGCTCTGGTGGAGCAACCGCAAGGGTGGCGACCTTCGCACGGATGTGCTTGCCACCGAACAAGCCGCCGAAGCCGCCGCTGCCGCACCTTGATACAGCATTGAAAAACATCAGGGTTGCGGATTGGACCGCGGGTTCTAGGATCCGGCATCAGACAGCGCGCCATGCACATCAGCGACATCCTCAGCAACTCCAAGCCCTCGCTTTCGTTCGAGTTCTTCCCGCCACGAAGCGAGAGCGCGTGGGAGGAGCTGTACGAAACGATCCGCAACCTGGAATCGCTGCACCCGGCCTTTGTCTCGGTCACCTACGGCGCGGGCGGCACCACTCGCGAGCTCACGCACGACTTGGTTTTGCGCATCCGCCAGACGACCTCGATCCCGCCAGTACCGCACCTCACCTGCGTCGGCCACACGAAGGAGGAAATTCACACCATTCTCCAACGCTACGCCGCAGCCGGTGTTTCGAATGTCCTCGCCCTGCGCGGCGACCCGCCGAAGGATCAGCCGGATTACGATTGGTCGGCCGGCGATTTCCGCCACGCCTCCGATCTGGTCGCCTTCATCCGCGAGTTCAACCGCTCCGGTGCCCACCCCGATCCCCGCGGCTTCGGCATCGGTGTGGCCGGATTTCCCGAAGGCCACCCCGCCACTCCAAACCGCATGCTTGAGCTCGAGCACCTCAAGGCCAAAGTCGACGCCGGCGCCGATTACATCTGCACGCAGCTGTTCTTCGACAATCACGATTTCCTCGACTTCCGCGACCGTTGCCAACTTGCCGGCATCGAGATACCGATCATCGCCGGCATCATGCCGGTCACCTCGCTGCAAGGCATGAAACGCATGGCCGAACTTGCCGCAGGCGCGCGCTATCCGGCCAAGCTCGTCCGGACACTCAACCGCGCCAGCTCAAGCCCCGAAGGTGTCGAAAGGGCAGGCATCCACTACGCCGCAGAACAATGCGCCAACCTCCTCAATGAAGGTGTCGATGGCATCCACTTCTACACGCTCAACAAGAGCCACGCGACCCGCGAAATTTTCAACAGCCTCGGCCTAACGCCGGTCGCTTGATTCGGACTCAGTTGTTGCGCCACTCGTAGATGTCTTCCGCCTGCTTGAGCGTGACATCGTAGAGGTAGCCCTGCACCGGCACAATGATCGGCACCCGCCCGATCGAAGCATCCAACGGGTACTCAAGCTGAAGCCGGCTCGCGCGCTCAAAGGCATCGCTCGGAATGGTAATCCTGAGAGATCCCTCATAACGCAGCATCCGCGAAATCCGCTCGGAGGCTTGCTGTTGCAACTTCCGAAGTTCGGCATTGGAACTCAAACGATCAAACAACGAACCGGACTCATCGCGCCCCCCACCGCGCCCGCTTCTATCCAAGGCCTGCGCCGCACGCTTGAGCGTGATCTCCGCCTCATTTTTCTGTGCCAAGCCTTTCGATAAGAAAGCCTCATCAGCCACATCCGCCAAAACGGAACCGGAATCACCCTCACCCCTCACAATCGCCTCGTCGATCTCCTTTTGCGACGGCAGACGCACCGTCATTGCCCCTTCAAGCGTGAAAAGATCGTCAGCCTTCAACTTGACCTCGCTCAACTCCAAGCCACCGCCGATCGTTCGCAACTGAAGGGTACCTTCCCGGAAGTCCACGCGGTGATAGTTTCGCGAGTAATCAACCACCGAAAGCGCCTTGAGCAGGTGGATCCTTTCCCGCAACGAAATCACATCGCTGCCGTCGAGCACCACCTGTCCGACGAATCCGATTCCATCCGGACTGTTTGTCGATCCGAAAACCCTGAAATCACCGGATATGGAACCCTCAAGATAATTCCGCGTAGACGGCGGTGTGATGTTTTCGATCGCGATGTTGCGGATTTTCGCAACGCCACCGACCTCCGGACGCTCGCCGGTTTTGATCCGCAAGCCAGCCAAGTCAATCGTACCCTCACCCTGTTTGAGATCCGCCTTTTCAAAGAAAATTTCCTCAGGCGTGCAAACCACGATCATCTCGACCACCTCGGCCCGGTTGATCCAGTTCTGGCTCAGAGAGCCCCCCTTGAAAATAATGCGCCATGAATCATTGACCCGCTGCATCTTGATCGCGGTCGATTCGATAGCCCCTTGGGTGCGCTCCGAATATCCCCAGCGGATGTTGGCCTCCGCGATGTCAAACGAGCGGATCTCGACCTTTTCCGGATCCGAGAAAAACACCTTCGACATCATGGCCGCCGACTCCGCGTCATCGGCACCGGCCCTCAAATCAACATCGAGCTTGGCAACGCCAATGATGCCCGGACGCCAGACGCCCACCAGACCGTCAAGCAAGCCCATCTTGCAGCGGATGTTGCGAGCCTCGAGCGCGGAGAAAAATGTCCGGTTGTCACCCTCGGCAGCAAATCGGCTCAACTCCATCTGGCCCTGAAGCCGCTGGAAGCCGCGCATCTCAACCTCCGATGCCGACACGGCCTCAGTCAGGCTTTTCTTGAAGCCCATGATGAATCGGGCGGATTCGGTCCGTTTCTCCAAATAAATCCAAATGCCCACCGCGCATATGAGCAGGAAAACCAAAAGCCGGAAGGCGATGTTCATCAGGTGGAACGCCAAACGACCCTGCATCCCCTTGCCAGACATGGAATACCGCACCTGGAACCAGAAACCCTGGCTGGAAACCCACTGGCTTAAACGCTCGTCGAAAGTCTCTAGTTTTTGGCCAATCATGCGGAATTCAGGTCGACGGCATTCAAGTCGCTTTTCCTGCCGGAAGCGAGGGGAAAATTGCCTCGCATGGAATCCGGGAACCGATTATCAAAACCCCGCGTGGAAACCACTGACTACAAAGTCCGCTTGGAAATCTTCGAGGGCCCCCTCGATTTGCTCCTTTATCTGATCAAAAAAGACGAGCTCGACATCCAATCGATCTCTATCGAGCGCATCACGCGTCAATACCTCGACTACATCAATACCTTCAAGCTGCTCAACATCGACCTCGCCTCAGAGTTCATCGTCATGGCAGCAAACCTGATGTACCTCAAAAGCCGCACCCTGCTGCCGCGGGTCGATCAACCACCTGAAGAGGATATCGAAGAAGATGATCCACGCTGGGAGCTGATCCGCCAGCTCATCGAGTACAAAAAATTCAAAGACGCCGCCGGTTTCCTCTCGCTTCGCGAAATCGAACAGGAAGGACGCTTCGCCCATCAACCGGAACCCGGCGACAAGACGACAGACGAACCGGCCACTCTCGCCGAAGTCTCGATCTTCGACCTGATCCGCGCATTTCAGAATGTCCTCAAACGCTTCGAGGAATCCCATGACTTTGGCGACATCATCGACGATCGCTTCACGGTCTCCGACAAGATCGATCTGCTCATGACCAGCTTCGTTCCCGGCCAATCACGCCGTTTCGAAGAACTCTTCCAATCGGCCACCACCAAGGCCGAGGTGATCGTCACCTTCCTCGCGCTGCTCGAACTCATGAAACTCAACCAGTTCGTCGTCCGCCAAAGCGAGTTGCTCGGCGACATCGTCATCGAACGCCGCGAGGCGGCACTGGCCGGCGCACTCAACGGCACGGAAGACGAATCAGAAGACTGAGCGAAGACTGAGCGCTTCAGCCCACGCGGAACACAATCCGCGCTTTAGTAAGATCATAAGGCGACATTTCCATCTTCACCTTGTCGCCCACGACAAGACGGATGAAACGCTTGCGCATTTTTCCGGAAATGTGTGCGAGCACTTCGTGACCGCTCTCGAGCTTCACACGAAACATCGTCCCTGCGAGCACCGAGGAAATCTCGCCATCGACCTCCACCGCCTTCTCTTCATCATCGGGTTTGTCAGCGCGTTTGCTGGGACCGTATCGATTGCGGCCACCGCGCGAGGGGCGGCGTCCTTTGTTCTGCGGGCGTGGAGGCATGATGTTGATTAGTGCATTGCCAGCGAGTCCGTTTGACCGCCAACAGGCTTGGCTTAACGCGAAGGCCAGCAGCCATCAACCCAAAAAAATCAACCAATCCCGTAAGGCAGCCATTTCCCACAAGCGCGCTTGCAATCAGGCCTCACAAACTGCAATTTCTTGCACGCCCCGCCCTTTGGCCCGGCAACCAATTTCCGCCCCAACATCATGCCCGAGATCAGCGAAAACGAACTTACTGCAAATGCAAAGCCGCTGTGGCTCAAGGCGCTCACCGCGGTACAGGTGTCAAACCACGCCTACGCCGTCACGCTGCTCCAAGGCATCCTCAACGACAACCCCGGCTTCCTCGAGGCCCGCAAGCTCTTGCGCAAATGCGAACTCCAGCTCACCGGTGGCGCGAAGAAAAAATCCGGCCTCTTCGGCATCCAGACCGGCGGCATGGGTCTGATGAAACCTCAGAACCAGGCAAAAAAGGACCCCCTTGGCGCGCTGCCACTCCTTGAAAAGGAACTTGAGAAGGACCCTCTTAACGAGGCTGCCAACGAGCTGCTCTTCGACATCTGCGTCAAACTCGAATTTTTGAACACAGCGGCCTTCGCGCTCGAGACGGTTCGCAGCTCGAACCCCGAAAACGCGAAACTGCTCAAAAAACTCGCCGCTTTCTACAGCTCGCGCAACATGCACGAACTGGCCGGCGAGGTTTACAACGACATCATCCGCCACCACCCCACCGACGGTGAAGCGATCAAAGGTGCCAAAGACGCCTCCGCCCGCGCCTCGATGCAAAAACAACGCTGGGACGAAAATGCCAGCATGCGCGACCTGATGCGCGACACCTCGCAGTTTGAGGAACTCGAAAAATCCTCTCGCACCGGACTCACCCGCGAGCA
>JBIKIK010000176.1:0-3735 GCA_044361655.1 Luteolibacter sp.
CGGAAACCCCGAGCGCAGCGCAGAGCCTGACGACAAATGCCGAAACAAAAGCCGACGAGGTGCCGACAGCCAAATCATGGCCGCATGCGTCATCCGACATCGCGCCCGATCCCAAGGCGATATTCGGTCAACTGCCCAACGGCATGCGTTATCTGATCTATCCGAACAGCGAGCCCCCAGGTCGCATTTCGCTACGCCTGCACATCGCTGCGGGCTCCTTGATGGAAGCCGAGGATCAACGCGGTCTCGCCCATTTCCTCGAGCACATGGTTTTCAATGGCACCAAACATCACACCGCCGCCGAACTCGTGCCGCGCATGCAACGCCTCGGCATCGCCTTCGGTGCTCACGCAAATGCCTACACCTCCTTCGACGAGACCGTGTACATGCTCGACCTGCCCGACATGTCGGAGGAAACGATGAAGCTCGCCTTCACCGTCATGCGCGACTTCGGCGATGGTGCGCTGCTCGACCCGGCAGAAATCGACAAGGAACGCGGCGTGATCCTCGCGGAAAAAGTGAGCCGCGATTCGGTCAGCTACCGCCTCATGCAACAGCAGTTTTCCAAAGTACTGCCCGATTCGCTCGTCACGCGGCGTTTCCCGATCGGCGAAGAAGAAATCATCAGCAAGGCCACGCGCGAGAGGTTCACCGACCTCTACACGCGCTACTACACACCCAATCGCATGACCTTTGTGATCGTCGGCGATGTGAAACCTGCGGAAATCCGCAGTCGGATCGAGTCGGCATTCGCATCGATGCAAAACCCGAAAAACTCCGGCGCCGAGCCCGAACTTGGAAGCATCAAGCCCTTCGAAGGCATCAAGACCTCGGTCTTCAGCGACAAGGAAGTTGATGCCACCGAAGTTTCACTCACGCTCGTGCGCGACTACAAGGACAAGCCCGACACCGCCGCCAACCGCATCGAAAAAATGCCGCTCGACATCGCCCATGCGATCATCGGCCGCCGCTTCGAACGACTCTCGAAGGAAAAAAATTCACCGCTCGCCGAAGGCACGGCGCTGGATGAAATCCTCTTCAACCACATCGAGCTCGGGTCAATCGACATCACCGCTGCCGACGACCGCTGGCGCGAAGTGGTGCCGATTCTCGAGCGCGAATTCCGCCGCGCGATCGAGCATGGATTTTCCGAATCGGAACTCGCCGAAGCGAAATCGAATCTGATCAACCGCTACGAGCAGCAGGTGAAACAGAAAGCAACTCGCAAGTCCGAAGGCATCGCCACCGTGCTCGCCCGCACGATCAACGACCACTCGGTTTTCTCCGAACCGGAGACCGATCTCGCCATCGCCCAACGCGGGCTCGATGCGATCAACACCGAAGCCTGCCATGAGGCGTTTCGGAAATTTTGGCAGTCGACGGGTCATCATCTGATCCTCACCACCAAGGAACCACCACCCAACGCGGAAGAGGATCTCGCGAAAATTTTCAAAGCCTCGCAAAGCAATGCTGTCGAAGCGCCGGTCTCGCGCGCGATTCGGATTTTTGATTACGCCGATTTCGGCAAGCCCGGAAAAATCGATTCGCAAAAGGAAGTCGCCGATCTCGGCATCACCCAGTTGGTGCTTTCCAACAAGGTCCGCATCAACCTCAAGCGCAGCGAGTTCGAACAAGGGAAAATCCGCGTGTTGGCACGCATCGGCACCGGCAAGCTGGGTCAGCCACGCTCGATGCCAATGCTCGATTCATTTGCCCAATCGATCTTCGAAGGCGGCGGACTCGGCAAATATTCTACCGACGAGCTGCGCCAGATCCTTGCCGGAAGAAATGTCGGCTCGAGCCTCGCCATCGAGGAAGACGCGATCACCATCAGCGGCACAACCACGCCTGCGGATTTTGCGACACAGCTGCAACTGATGTGTGCCTCGATCACCGATCCGGGCTACCGCGAGGAAGCCTTGTGGCAATTCCGCAAAGGCATCCCGATGCTGCAACAGCAGATCAAACACACGCCGGCCGGGCCGCAAATGGAAATGGAGTCATGGCTGCACGGCAACGATTCGCGCTTTGCCGTGGCGAGCGAAACGAAACTCGCATCCTATGAAATTCGCGACGCGAAAAAATGGCTCAGCCGCGAACTTTCGAAAGGCCCGATTGAACTGAGCATCATCGGCGATTTTAAACAGGAAGAAATCATCCCCGAATTGCTCAACACCTTCGGCTCGCTGCCACGACGCGGGTCATTGCCGGGATACATCGATAACCTTCGCGAGATCAATTTCCCCAAAGCACCTGCCAGCAAGACCTTCACCTACGACACCAAAATCCCGCAAGCGATCGCGATCGCAATTTGGAAAACCAAGGGATTGCGCGACAATCAGCCAGAGTTCCGCCGACTCAACATCCTCGCATCGATTCTCGGCGATCGCCTGCGCGAAGAGATTCGCGAGAAGCTTGGCGCCTCGTACAGCCCGAACGCAGGCGCTGATGGATCCGACGCCCTCGATGACATGGGCTACATCGCCGCCCAAAGCGTTGGCAAACCGGAGGACCTCGACCGCCTCCTCGAAACCATGCGCAACCTCGCCGATGACCTCGCCAAAAATGGAGCCACCGCCGACGAACTTGACCGCGCCCTCAAACCCGTTCTCGGCATCCTCGAAAAATCGCTGCGCGACAACGGCTACTGGCTCGACACCGTCATGAGCCAATCCCAAGCCAACCCCAAACGCCTCGACCTCGCCCGCAACCGCGACGCCGACTACCGCTCGATCACCCTCGAAGAAATCAACGCCCTCGCCAAAAAATACCTCCCACGCGACAACGCGCTGGAAGTGAAAATCTTGCCGAAGTAATCCCTCTCTCCCACACCATGCCACGCATCGCCCTGCTCCAATCGAAAACCTTCGCGACCAAGGCCGAGTCCTTCGATCATCATGAGAAGCTCATCCGCCAGGCTGCGGCCGATGGCGCGAACATCGTGGTGACGCAGGAGCTTTTTCTCACGCCGTACTTTTGCACGATCGAGGATCCGGCGCTCTTCGATCTCGCCGATCCCCTTCCTAGTCCGGTGACCGATCGTCTAGGTAAAATTGCGGGCGAGCTCGGCATCGTGCTCATTTCCTCGCTCTTCGAACATCGCGGGCCAGGGCTCTATCACAACACCGCCGCGATCCACGATGCCGATGGCACACTGCTCGGGCTTTACCGCAAATCACACATCCCGCAGGACCCGGCCTTCGAAGAGAAATTTTACTTCACGCCCGGCGACAGCGGTTGGCCGATTTGGAACACGATGTTCGGCAAACTCGGCGTGCTCATTTGCTGGGATCAATGGTATCCCGAAGCCGCAAGGCTGATGGCGCTCGGCGGCGCGCAGGTGCTCATTTACCCCACTGCCATCGGTTGGTTGCCGGAAGAAAAACCAACACTCGGCGACGCGCAACACTGCGCATGGGAAACCGTGCAGCGCGGCCACGCAGTCGCCAACGGCTGCTACCTTGCGGCGGTCAATCGCACCGGCACGCAGGACAACACCGAGTTCTGGGGTCGCTCGTTCATCGCCAACCCCTACGGCGAAATCGTCGCCAAGGCCTCGACCGAACATGAGGAAATCCTCTGCCACGATCTCGACTTCGACGCGGTCGAAGATTTCCGCCGCATCTGGCCGTTTTTCCGCGACCGCCGCATCGACGCCTATGGCGACCTCACCAAGCGCTGGCGCGAGTGATTGCGACTTCACGGCCACTTGAAGTTGCAATGCCGACCATCCAT
>JBIKIK010000177.1:0-3711 GCA_044361655.1 Luteolibacter sp.
AATCAGAAGTGCCGAAAGCCGGTCGTTGAAGAGCTGGACCTTGTTCACCGCGACGATGATCAAGGCACTCAGGAGCCATTTCGCCAGATCCAGACCCGAAAAAGACAGCAGTTTGTCCCAAAATTGAGCAGTGAACATGGGCGAGAGCATGAAAAATTAGGCCGCGGGAGGTCAATTTGATTTTCCAGCTCAAAACAAACCATTCGGTTGGTACTTTTGCTTGATCTTGCCATTTCCAATCGTAACCGCGAAGGTTTTGGAATGAAGTTTTTGTCCCTTGGGTCGTGGGTTATGGGTTTGATGTTGGCCATTTCGCCCGAGGGCATGGCCTTGGATGCGGCACGCAAGGAACAGATCGGCCGAAAAATTTGGCAGAACGAATGCGGTGGCAGCGTGAGCGGGCTCACGACATGGAATGTGGGCGAGGAATTTCCCTCGCTGGGGATCGGGCATTTCATTTGGTACCCGGCGGGCTTCAAGGGGCGCTTCGACGAGAGCTGGCCGAGTTTTGTGAGCTACGCGAAAAGCAAGGGGGCAAAGTTGCCAGAGGTCGCGCTCGAGCGTCACAGCCCGTGGACGAGTAAGGCGCAATTTCAGCGCGAGTTCAACTCGCCTCACCTCAGCTCGCTGCGCAAGTGGCTCGCGGCGAACATTGGCGTGCAGACGGATTTCATCATCGCGCGTTCGCGGGCGGCGCTGCCAAAAATCCTTGCCGCCGCGCCGAACTCGGAGAGAAAGCGCATCGAGGCAAACTACCACAAGGTCGCCACCACTCCGCAAGGGACTTATGCGCTGATCGATTATGTCAACTTCAAGGGTGATGGATGTTCGATGGCCGAACGTTATCAAGGCCGCGGTTGGGGTCTGCTGCAGGTGCTTGGCGAGATGCGCGATGTCGCATTGGGTCCAAGCGCCGCAAAGGAATTTGCGGCTTCCGCCAAGCGCGTGCTTTCAAGACGCATCAGCAACTCCCCGCCCGAACGCGGCGAAAAACGCTGGGAACCTGGCTGGCATAACCGCTGCGAAACCTACGGCCGACCGCTGTGAGGCGGACGGGGCGCGGGATCGACAAACGCGCCTCAAGATGTTTGAGTGCTGGCGATGGGCGATGGATCCTTGTTGTTGCTGGGGCTTGAGGGGCCGGAATTAAAACCGGACGAGGCGGTTCTGTTTCGTCGATTACAACCGGCAGGCTACATCCTTTTTTCGCGTAACATCATTTCGCCAGAGCAGACGCGAAAGCTCACTGACGATCTGCGCGACCTGTCGGTCGACTTGCCCATCATCGGCATAGATCAGGAAGGCGGACGCGTCACGCGGACTAAAGAAATCGCGCCGGTGCTGCCATCGGCTGAGGCCTTGGCGGCGCGTGCGGACATGGGAAAAATTGCCGACGCCGGCGCCTTGACCGGCGACTTGCTGCAACTCTTGGGCTGCAACCTCAATTTTGCGCCGGTGCTCGATCTCGATCATTTTCCCGGACTGGCGAATGCCTTGCGCGGGCGTTGCTGGGGGCGCAATCCGCAGCGCGTGATCGACTATGCGGGTCAATGGAACCGCTGGATGCGAAAACGCTCGATCGCCAGTTGCGGCAAGCACTTTCCTGCCTGCGGTCGCGCCGTTTCCGATCCGCATCACGACCTGCCCTCATCGCCCGCCACACTCGAGGAATTGCTGCGCGAGGATGTGATCCCGTACACTGCGCTGATGCCCGAGCTGGATTCGATCATGCTCGCGCACATCGAATTTCCCCACATCGATCCCGATTTTCCCGCATCGCTCTCGCCCAAAATCATCCGGCGTTTTCTGCGCGACCAACTCGGCTTCGACCGCCATCTCGTGATGACCGACGATCTCGACATGGGCGCCATCACCAAGCGCTACGGTCGCGGCGAGGATGTGAAATTGGCGATACGCGCCGGCAATGACTTGGCGATGATTTGCCATCGCACCGACACCGCGGAAGCGGTTGCCCGCGCGATCGGTGAGTTGCCCCTTGGGATGCGGCACGAAGCGCAGGATCGCGTCGAGCGCTTCCGCCGTCGGGTGCTGCGCCCGCCCGTGCCATGGTCCTCCGCAAAATGGCAAAGTACCTGCGCCCAGATCGCCCGCCTCGCCGCCGAATTCGACCCCGCGGAGGAAAGCACCACCAACAGCCCAGTGGCGGATTATTGAGGCTTGGGGGATTGCTCAAATTTATCGAATTAACTGGAGAATCCCCCAGTCTTATGTATGTCCAAGCCAAACATTCCTATGAAAACCACCGCACGGAACATCGTCGCGCTGCTTGCAGCTGCGGGTATTGTATCATTTGCCCCATCCCATAGCCATGCGGCGGATCTTGCTTTGGAAGGCACCGGCTCATATTCGCTGGGTGATACCTATCGATACTACAGCAAGGGCAAAAAACAGGGAGGCCGCTACCGCAACCTCGGCTCGGATTATTACCAGAGTGCGAGAATCATAATGGATCGGGTGACCAACTATTCCGGATACCGCTCAGGAAGCTTGAGTTTTGAGCTTTGGGCAACCGATTACTACGATGCCACCAGTGGCTATGTCATCATGACAGCCGGCATCGATCGCCTGAAGGCCTATAAGTATTTCAAGAATGTGAAACGCAGCGGGTTTGCTCTTTATCTCAACGATTATTACTACCCGCAACTCAACCTGTTTGAATACGCGGGCAGTTGGCAATGGAGGGATGTTCTCGTCTTTGATTATGACGACCTGTTTTGATGGCCATGCCTCGTAGCTTTGCCATATCAATTGCCATCGCTATCGCGGTCGTAGGATTTCTTTCGGGGCGTTTCACTCAACTTGATAGCGAGGACCTGAGTAATGATTCTAGGCCAGCAGTTAATGGTGCGCCCAATAAACGCCAGATCGGCATCAAAAAATGGCCAGGCCCGGGTGACGGACCTCCCGACTTGGTTGCCAAACTCGAGTGTGAGGCAAATCCGCTTGCGCGATACAAGCTTGCTCTGGAGCACATGGAATCTTGGGTGAAGCGCGATCCTCGTGGAGCGCTCGATTGGATCAAAAGCCAGCAAGCAAGTGCTCGCCGCAAGGAGGTAATGCGACTCGCCATCGGGCAGTTTGCGGAAAGCGACCCGAAGGGAGCCGCCGAATGGGTGCTGGCAAACCTTTCCGGCGTCGATCTCCACAACACTTTGATTCAGATATCAGCGCCCTGGTCTCGGATCAACGGGCCTGAAGCTGTGAATTGGCTTTCCGGAATTCCGGCCTCAAAGCAACGCGATGCCGCGCTCGAAAGTGCGCTTTTTGGTTGGGGATCGGTGGATCCGATCGCAGCAGTCGCTTATGCTGACGAAAAAAATCAGGACAAGAAAATGGCCTCTGTTTTGAGACGCGCATCATATGCGGGTTGGGCCAAGAGCGATCCAGTGGCGGCCGTTTCGGCGAGCTTGGATTCAAGTCGCCATCATGACGATATGACACAGTTTGCGAACACTCTTGCGAATTGGGCCACGATTGATTTGGTAACGAGCTCTGAGTGGTTGCTTAAAAATGTTTCCAATCCTGCGGAGCGCTCAGAGGCGATCTTGGAGCTTTCAACCATTTTTGCGAGACAATCTCCAGATGCCGGGCTCGATTGGATTCGCGCGCTGCCCGATGAAAAAGAGCGGCAGCTTGCCAGCAATCAATTCGCCATTGATTGGGCATCGGTCGATGTCGTAGCATCTGCAA
>JBIKIK010000178.1:0-3656 GCA_044361655.1 Luteolibacter sp.
CGGCGCTCGCGACAGCGTTGAGGGGGAGGGTGGGGAAGGGAAATTGAGAGATTGGAGATTTGGGATTGGGGGAGGAGTTGCAGCTTTTTTTCATTTGCGGTTCGAGCCTGTGAAATGCGCGTTCATAGCCGGTCTGAAATTTGCCGGTTTGGCCTCATGGGGAATATTGTACCTTGCTCAACTCACGTGTTCCGTGTGATATTACGCTCATGAATGAAATTATCTTTGAGGTGCGCGAGGATGAATTTGAGGGTGGCTTTGTAGCCACTGCTCTCGGTCATGCCATCGCCACGCAGGGTGAGACGATCGAAGAAATTCGTGAAATGGTGCGCGACTCCGTGCGTTGCCATTTTGGTGACGGGGCGCCAGGCCCGATGCCATCAATCATACGCCTTCACTTCGTCCGCGACGAGGCCATGGCTGTATGAAAGTTCCCCGTAACATCGTCGCTTCTGATCTTGTCCGCGCCCTGCGGGTGCTCGGATATGAGTCGGTTCGGCAGGATGGCTCCCACATTCGGCTCACTACCACCATGGGTGGCACACACCATGTGACGGTCCCCAATCATCGACCGCTGAAAACCGGCACTTTGCTTGGCGGTGTATTGAAGCCTGTTGCTTCCCACCACAAGATCACGGTTGTGGAATTACTCGCCAAGCTGAATTTGTGATCATTCAGCTTGAGATGTCGGATCTTGTGATCTGTCGGCAAAGCGACGATGAATCGCTGAAAATCATTGTCCGCGTGCGAGGTGCCGATGCATAAGAAGCGCATGCGTCCGCACTCGCGTCAGATTCTTGTGGTTGAAGAAACCTTTGGCCGCAATGGCTGGCATAGCGAACTGGTTGAGGGTCGCGATGTGTTGCGTGCGGGTTTTGAGGCGCACCACACAAGGGTGGATCTCATCGCGCAGGCATTTCCCGAGCTCAATGCATTGAGCATTGTGTCGGAGGCGCCGATGGAAATGGGCCAGACTCACCTGCGGGTGGCGCTTGAGTTGCTTGCGCGCGCCAACAAGCCGCTGACGCTTGGTGGATTCGAATATGACATCGATCGCGGCATGCTGGTTTTTCGCGTCACCAATCTTTTCGAAAGGGAGCGGTACGATTCGGACATCATCAGCTCGATGGTCCACTGCGCGATTGCCGAGCTTGATCGGATCGTGCCCTATGTCGCGATCGTGCGAAGCACGGCGGAGGATCTTTTGCCGGATCTCGATCTCAAGCGCCTGCTGATGCGCGAGGATGTGATCCCGCCGGTGCCGGGTGACGAAGAGGAAGAGTATTGAGGTGGGGGTGAGCCCGTTGGCAAATCAGCCGCTGAATTTCTCCAATAATCCCAGCATGCGATCGCTTCGTTGCGCGACGATGTCGTTGACCGTTTGGTTTCGCAATATTGGCAGCGCTTCGCGGTCATGGATGGTTTCGAGGATCTTGCTGCAAAGCTCGCCGATTCTTTCTCGAACCATCGGCCAACCAAGTTTTGCCTGGCCGCAGAGTTGTTTGAAATGCTCGGGGGAAACCTCTGTCAGCGTCGAGGCGCTACCGATCTTCATCGAGAGCGCGCTTGAAAGCTCTGGCCAGGCCATCGTGCAGACCTGATCGTAGAGGGGTGCCATCCTGCGGTTTTTTTTCGCATAGAGAAACGAGTGGTTTTTTGCGTGTGCATCCGCATTGCCCGTCACCGCCGCGAAGATCACCGCATCCAGCATGTGCCGAATGTCCAGCACCGGCGTGGTGGACCAATCGCGGATCAGTTGGAAGCACTCTCGCAATGAGGGGCCGCCCTCCTGCTGATATTTGCGCGACGATGGATAGCCCAAAGCTTGGCAGAAATCCTCTTGATGCAGGCGTTTAGTGGCTATGGCCGACGACTCTCGCACACGATCGTATCGTTTTGCGATTAGGCACGGCACGCTGCCGATGTTCTCTGCCCATACCTCGGCGGCATCCAATCCGATGCGGCGGGCAAGTGCCATGCACCAAGCTTCATTTTCGCTGAGCCCCGGAAAACGCACGGGCTCGGGCTTGATGATGTGCGTGCTTGGGGTGTCACTCAATGGTAAGCCAAATTGGTGGGTGCCATCCGCTTTGGTATCGATCACCACCGGCAGCTTGACCTGAGCCCCGGCGAGCGAGAGCCGCAATCCTTTCTCACCAGCCAGCAGTGGCCGTTGTGGTAAGAGCGTCATGATTTCTGCCGCATCCGCTTCGTTCAGCCAGCGCACTTCGGCATTCGATCGAGTTTCATTCATCGCCTCCTCCGGCACGAGTGAAATGGCCCCGGCACATTCGCCACCGATTCTTTCCAGCATCGCAAAGTCGTTGTTCACACTGATGCCCAGATTCCTAGCCACTTGATCTCGCGCTTCGGCCTCCGGCAACAAGCCACCGAAGAAGAGGCCCGCGCGCTGGCTATCGAATGGCTCGGATTGCAGCGGAAGCTGCCTCGACAGAGCGTATGCATCCTTTTGGGTCAACCAGTCTGCGTCATAGCGGAAGACCAGTTGTCCGGCGTCATCTTCAAGCACGCCGACCCGCTTGCCATGCATGTGAACCATCAAGGATTTCATGGCTCGCAAATCTCCAAGTTCAATCCCAAGGCCCGAGCGATCTCTAGTGCCTTGCCCAATTGGCAGGTTGGCTTGCCCTTTTCCAAATCAATGATGAAGCGCATCCCCGTGCCCGAGGTCATGGCCAAATCCTTCTGAGTCACCTTCAAGCGGCGTCTCTGCTCGCGTATCGCCTGACCGAGGCTTTTTGCATCGATGATTTTCATTGTTCCTGAACGGGAATATTCAATGGTTTCATGAGCCGATCAAGATAAAAGTTCCCGATCTAGCATATTTGATTAATTTTTGGATCAATGATCCAAACCATGCGCGATCGGGAACATTGGGGGGGCCTTTCTCTGCAGCGAAAGGTTGGTAAGGGATGACCCAAAAGGGCGGCCTTGTCGGTGCTTTTCGTTGAATGCGCCTCTTACCCCGCTCCAAATCCGAGCCTTTGTCCCTTTTCAGGCCTCGAAGTGGGGGAATGGCCGATTCGTCACAAAGTTATCGCCAATCTTGTCCGATGATATAAAGCAAGTCGGAAATGTTCTTTAAAAAGGTCTCTCGTCTGATTGTAGCTCGCATGGTGGGCTTGCTGAGCATTGTGGCTGTTTTTCAGTTGCTTGGCACCGGTCCGGTCTCGGCTTTTCCGCCGGCTCCTTACTATACGCTTTATGGCATGGTGCGCGATCAGGTGGGTCAGACGGTCACCGCCGATGGTGCGGAGGTGATCCTGCTCAAGGGCGGCGTCGAGGTCGGCCGCACGCCGATCACTTCGATGCGTCTCGACCAGAGCTACGAACTCAACATGCGCCTCGACCACGCACGCAGCGGCACAGTTTTTTACACCAACAAGGCCGTGGCGACTGGCGGCTTGTTCAGCATCGTCGTCTCGATGAATGGCGAGCTGTTCTACCCGATCGAAGTTTCGGGAAATCTCACGGCAGGGAAGGGCGGCGAGCGCGTGAAGCTGGATTTGACGCTCGGCGAAGACAAGGACAAGGACGGCCTGCCCGATACCTGGGAGGCCTGGCAGCTTTATCAAGCCGGCTACTACCCCAATGAAAATGGCGATTGGGACCTCACGCTCATCGACAAGGATGGC
>JBIKIK010000024.1:0-12550 GCA_044361655.1 Luteolibacter sp.
TCTTCCTCTTCATCGTCATCGAGGCCGCCATGAAGGGCAATGTCTCTTCCGCGATTCTCCTGCTGCCCTTCCCGATCGGATTTTTCTACACCTCGCTCGCATCGCTCTCACGCATGGTCTCATCAGAGTCCGGCCAAACGGCCAGCGAAGTCGCGAAACGCAAATGATCCCCACCGCGTTGACATGAAAAAATTCCTCAAAGTCCCGGCTGCCATAATCGCGCTTGCTGCCGCATGCTGCCTCTCAAGCTGCGGGACTGGACGATTCGCCGGCATCGGCAAGGACAACCGCAACAAGATGATTGTCAGCGTCAAGGACCAGAAAATGCTGCTCGTCCGCGACGGAGTCCCGGTAAAAACTTACAAGATCTCAACTTCAAAATTCGGCTGCGGCGACCGCCCCGGCAGCAACTGCACACCGCTTGGACGCCTCCAAGTCGCCAAAAAAATCGGCTGCGACTCACCCCTCGGCAGCGTCTTCAAAAGCCGCCGCCGCACCGGCGAGATCCTCAAACCCAACGCGCCCGGCCGTGACCCGATCGTCACCCGCATCCTCTGGCTCAAAGGCACCGAGGACCGCAACCGCAACACTTTCAAGCGCACCATTTACATCCACGGCACCCCCGAGGAACACCGTCTCGGCAGACCTGCCTCCTACGGCTGCATCCGCATGTCCAGCCGCGATGTCGCCGATCTCTACAACCGCGTCGGATACGGCGCCGATGTCTTCGTCATCCGCAAATCCATCCGCAGCTCGAGCTCCAGGTCCACCCAAATGGCCGGCACCAGCGGCAGATCACCCCGCGGCTGAGCCATCTGCTCGGAATTTCCCGAAAAGACGAGCTTGACACCTCCCCTCGATTCCCTAATTTGCGCCCCCGCACGCAAGCGACCTTCCTTCCATCATTCATCATGGCCAACCACAAGTCATCCATCAAACGCGCCCGCCAAACCATCGTTCGCACCGAGCGCAACCGCGCCGCCAAGAGCCGCATCAAAACCTTGCGCAAAAAGACGCTCGCAGCCATCGCCGCCGGCGACAAGGAAAGCGCCGCCAAGGCTAGCTCCGAATTCTCCTCCGCCGTGGACAAGGCCGCAAAACGCAACCTCATCCACCCGAACAAGGCCGCCAACCTCAAGAGCAAGACCTCGAAGTCGCTGGCCGCCATCGCCTGAGGTGAAAAATTCCGGAACCACCGGCACCCACTGAAAAAATCAAGCGGACCGGTCACCCGGTGCCGCTTTTTTTCTGAACGAAATGCCCGAACCCGCAGCACCCAACCGCGCGGCCACCGCCGCAAAAATCGCCGCCAACCCCGCCGCCTACAAAGTCTGCGAAGGTTGCGACTCGATCGTCGGTAGCGGCACCAGCCTCTGCCCAAACTGCCACGGCTACCGCTTCGATCCCGCCTCCGAACGCGTCGTCCACCAAGCCCGCATCCTCGGCAGCCGCGAACAGACATCGGTCACCGCCGATGACTTGAACTAACCCAATCGCATGGATCCCACCATCGGCTTCAAGGAATGGCAAGTCGTCTGCGACGCCCTCGCCAGCGGCACGCAAAGCATCATCCTGCGCAAAGGCGGAATCCACGAAGGCCGCGAAGGGTTCTCATTCGCCCACGATTCGTTTTTTCTCTTTCCCACCCGCTTCCACGCTCAAGCCGAGCATGTCCGCGAAGGCCAAGTTGATTCTCTCGCCGAATGGCAGGTCGGCGACACGGTCCGCATCACCCATCGCGCCGAGGCGATTCATGCGGTGACATTGACCGATTGGCAAAAGGTCTCCGCTCTTGCACCTTTCCACATTCTCACCGAAGCCACCGTGCGCGATCGCTTCGACTGGCAAGACAAAGGCATGAGCTCCGGCAGCATCCATGTCGCCCTCGTCCGTGTCTTCAAACTCACCGAGCCTTGGGAGCTCACCTACACCACTGCCTTTGGTGGTTGCCGCAGCTGGATCAAGCTCCCGGCCGCACACGCCACCAATGAAACCCCGGTGATCGCGCCGGAAAAATTTGCAGAGATTACCAAGGTCTTCGAAAACCTCGCATCGGTCACCGCCTGAACCCAAACCATGACCTTGCAGCTCCAGGGCCTCACCCGGGAAATCGGCAACGCGCCCATCGTCACGCGATTCGCACCAAGCCCCACCGGCCTGCTGCACATGGGGCACGCCTACGCCGCATGGGTCGCGCGAGAAGTTGCACAGCAAAGCACCAAGGGCCGTTTCCTACTTCGCTTCGAGGACATCGACACCCCTCGCGTGAAGGCCCCCTACTATGACGCGATCGAAACCGATCTCAAATGGCTCGGACTTTCATGGGACGACACACCCCTGCGACAATCCACACGCAGCGAAGCCTATCAATTCGCACTCGCCCAACTGAAATCCATCGGCGCGATCTACCCGTGCTTTTGCACCCGCAGCGAAATCCTCGCCGAAACCGCACGCATTCCTTCCGCACCTCACGGCCCCGATGGACCACCCTATCCGGGCACCTGCCGCGCGCTCAACACAGCCGAGCAACAAGAGAAAATCGACGCAGGCATCGTCCATTCGTGGAGACTCGACTCCGCACTCGCCTCAAAAATCAGCGGCCCGCTCGACTTCACCGACCTGCGCTTCGGCCAAACACGCGTCGACCCATCGCTGCTCTGTGATGTGATCCTCGCCCGCAAAGACATCGGCCCGGCCTACCACCTTGCGGTCGTCGTCGACGATGCATTCCAGGGCATCACCCATGTCACCCGCGGCGAAGACCTCCTTCACTCGACGCATGTGCACCGCTTGCTTCAAGACATGCTAAAGCTCCCGGCACCAATCTACCTCCACCACCCGCTCGTTACCGACGAAAACGGCAAACGCCTCGCGAAACGCGCCGACTCGCAATCAATCGCCTCACTCCGCGAAGCCGGCAAATCACAGCAGGAAATTTTCGCGCTGATCGAACACGCGCTCGGCAACATCGCCTAGCGCATCAACTGAAAATCGAAGTCAAGGGCTTGCCCTTGTCGGCAATTTGGAACGGTCGCTTGCTTGGCGACATGATGATCTCGTTCCAGTTGAGCCCAAGCGCGTTAGCAATGGTGGCATTGAAGTCCTGCACCGTCACGATCCCGTCCTTGACCTTCGAACCAGATGCATCGGTTTCGCCATGCCGCATGCCACCTTTCACACCGCCACCCGCAAGGAGGCAGCTGAACGCTGAGGGGTGATGGTCGCGCCCGCCCTGATGATCGGCGTTGATCTCCGGCGTGCGGCCGAACTCCGTCGCCACCACCACCAGCGTGTCCTTGAGCTTGCCGCATTTTTCCAGATCGGTGAGCAAGGCAGCGTACGCTTGATCGAATTCCTTGCAGCGCCCTTCCACGCCCGTGAAGTTGTCATAATGCGTGTCCCATCCAGCCAACTGTACTTCAACAAAGCGCACGCCATGCTCAACGAGACGACGCGCCAAGAGGCAACCTTGGGCAAAACGACCCGTGCCATAAAGACTGCGCGTGCTCTCCGGCTCGCGCCTCAGGTCAAAAGCCTCGAGGTCCTTCGAATTCATCAACGAAACCGCATCGCGATAAAGTTCTTCGTACGCTTTGACATCCACATTCGGGTAACGCCCGTGAAACTGTCGGTTCAACTTGTCGGCCAATGACAAGCGGCGACCGAAGTCCTCTTCGGAAAGCTCATGACCACGATGCGAATCCTTTAGGCCCTCCTCGGGACTACCCACCGGCGCAGCCGAATACTTGGCACCGAAAAATCCGCCGCCCGTCATCTCCGGCGCGCTGTTGATCGCGACATAACCCGGCAACTCCGGATGAATCTTGCCGCCAAGTTTCAACACCCACGATCCCAACGACGGATGCTGCACGGTCCCGCGCATGTCATAACTCGTGTGCATGACATAGGCCCCCTGCTCGTGCGCACCCTGCGTGGAATTCATCGAGTTGATCACACACACCTTGTCCATGACCTCCGCGGTCTTGCTGAGGTAATGACCAACCATCAAGCCATCCGCCTTGGTCGCGATCGCCTCGGTTTTACCCATGACATCCTTCTTTTTCGGCTTGGGATCAAAAGTATCCACATGGCTCATGCCGCCTGCCATGAACAGGTAAATGACATGCTTCGCCTTACCCTCGACGGCATTCGTTGGTGCCGCCGCCGCAATCGTGGGGCCCAACATCGGCACCAGATGCACTCCCAGAAAAGTGCGCGCCGCATTCGACATGAAATGACGGCGCGTCAGTTCGTCGGATTTTTGAAAGGATGAATCATTCATGGCTTATTGGAGAAAAAGGAATTCGGACGACATCACCAAACAGGAAACCACATTGCGGCAACCTTCGTCACCGCGCGCCTTGAGCTCGTCGAGCATCATCGCCATCTCCTCGGCCGTCGGCGTGCGACTCAAAATGGCAAGGTACATGCGACGGATTTTTTCCGCATCCGATGTGATGCCTTCCAAACTCTTGTACAAATGCGCCCCGCTGCGGTTCACAAGTTCGTCTTGCACGAATCCGTTCATGAGCGACAGCACCTGACCCACATTTGGATCCTTGCTCGCACCATCGACGACCTCGCGGTCGGAGGCACCGAAGACATAAAGGAAATGATCGCGCGGTGCCGGCGATGGAAGCTCCGACGCCCGCAACATCGCATCGGAGTCGTGCCCGCCCACCGCACTCATCGACATCATCGATCCATCACCACCGGACGAGGAGTCGGATTTGATCTCTTCCACCAGCCTGTTGAAGTACGAACGCACCTCAGCCTCGGACTGCAAAGCGAGCAGTTCTTTTGAAAGCTGCGACATCGACTTCTTGCCAGCCAACACAGGCCTGCCTGCGACCTTGATGCGATCGTCGAGCTGTTTCCTCGGCTTGCGATCGGGATCGCCGTCAGCCAGCGTGATCAACGAATCCCAAATTTGCTCGGCCGAAAGTCGCTCGATTTTTCGACCATGGAAATCGTCCCCACCCTCGACCACCGACGCGTTCGGGTTGGTCGCAAATTGAAAGGTCTTGGTGAGCAACAAAACCTGCTGGAACGCCCGCAGATCGTATTTGAGCTCGCGCATGAGATCGCTCAGCAGCTTCACCAACTCGGGATGATTGGTATCCTTGGCCTCAACATATTCATCCGTCGGCTCGATCACCCCCTTGCCCATCACCCGCTTCCACATCCGATTGGCGATCATCGCCGCAAATTGATCATCGGTCTTGTTCACCATCCAATCGGTCAACTCCTTGCGACCACCTCCCTTGTCCTTGCGATCCGACATCCGTACCATTTTGCCAAAGGGTGTCTTGCCCGCGATGATGTCTCCCGGCTTGCCATCACGATACTGATAGTCCGGCGGCAATGCGATCCGCCCGGCGCCATCACCCACCAGCGAAAGCCCATAGATGGAATCCCACAGCATGCGGCCGATGTGGTAATCATCGGTCATGTATTTATCCCCAAGCCTCAACTCGGTGTAGAGTGGCTCAATCAACTTTATGCCGATCGGCTCCTGGCCATGCGTGAAGGCCGCCAGTTCATAAAAATCATGACGCTCGGTCTCGCCAAAAGGATCGTCGTGGCACTGCGCGCACTCCATCCTCTTTCCGAGAAAGATCCGCATGGTGTTGGAAAGATTGTCGAGTGGCATGCCGAAGTCCCGCGTGTAATAACCCACCGCCGCCGTGTCCTTGTCCCAACCATCACCCGTCGCCGATAGCAAGCGCGTGGTAAATTGATCCCACGGCATGTTCGCTGCCACCGCCTCACGCACCCAATGCCGGTACGGCGTGTTGGTCGCGGTCGTTCCATTTCGCACATCGCTCACCCGCAACAGATCAAACACCCAGTTGCTCATGTGACTCGAATAACCCTCGGAGCCGAGCAGATAGGAAATCAGCAACTCGCGTTTTGTCGGGTCGTCGATCTCAATGAAATCCAATGCCTCCTCGGAAGTCGGAATTCTACCCACTGCCACCAGAAACGCCCGTCGCATGAAAGTCGCATCATCGGTCACCGCCGGCACTTGCAGGTTCTTGTTGCGGTAAAACGCCGCAATCTGCTGGTCCACCCGAAACGCGGCTTTCTTCAACATCGCAAATTCACCCGACGCGGGTGTTTCAGCGCCCGCAGGCAAGACCGATACAAGTATCGCAAAAAAAGAAATCAGACGCAGGGCAATCATGAGTTTGAGATTCAATCCGTACACCCTAGCAGCCACACCCATGGCGTCAACCCAAGCCGCCGCCCCAAAGCGCTTCAATCTGCCCGAGAATCGGCACATCCGCCGGCGCCCATTCAAGCCCGCGCAACTCCCCAACCGCATACCAACCAACCCGCTCATGGCTCATCGCCTCGATCACACCACCGCGGACCTCACAAACATGCGGCATGAGCCGAATCCGATCTGTCTCATACTGCCAGCACACCGGTTCAAGCGCTACGCCAACTTCGACATCAATGCCAAGCTCCTCGCGCAACTCCCTCACCAAGGCCTGCTTCGCCGACTCACCGGGATCAACTTTGCCGCCGGGAAATTCCCACAGCCCGCCAAGATGCTTGCCCTGCGGCCTCAAGCCCGCAAGCACCATGCCCCGCTCATCACGGATGATTCCACACACCACTTCAATCATGATTTCGCACGCATCAAAAACGATGAAGCCGCCGGATACTCAAACCCGGCGGCCCCATCCATGAAATGAATCAAATCAATCGGTAATTCGCGTCAAAGAATCAGACGAGGGCACCCTCTTCCTTCTTTTCCGCAGAGTCGCCGTCTTTTTTGCACTTGCCACAGTTGCCGACAACGGTGCCTTCCTTCTTCTGATCGTCGCACTCCTTTTTCTCGCAATCCTTGTCCTTCTTGTCCTCGCACTTGCCACAATCGGAAAGCAAGGTTCCTTCCTGCTTCTCCTTGTCGCACTTCTTCTCACAATCTTTTTCGCACTCCTTGTCGCAGGCTTTATTGTCTTCGCACTTGCCGCAATCGGAGAGCAGGGTGCCTTCTTTCTTCTCCTTGTCGCATTTGCCCTTCTCGCAGTCGTCAGCGTAGGACATCGGGATCACAAGCATGGATGCGCAGAGGGAGGTGATGAACAGTTTCATGATTTTATGGTTGGTTGGTGGTTATTGGATACGGAAGTGACCATACCCACACTATACAGCGATGCCAGAGGAAATTTTGTGCCAATTTTCCCAAAGAGGTGAAAAATTCCATCCCCTTGGCGCGCCGGCCGGTCCTAGCCCTGCAGGGCACGCAGCGCTCCGCGCACCAAGGCCTCGACGGCCGCCCCGGCGTCCTCTTCGAGCACCTTGCGCACCGCCTTGCGCGCATCGACCTGCTTGTAGCCCAGCGCGATCAAGGCCAGCTCGGCGTCCGCCGCCGAGGGACTCACCGCCCCCGCCGCCGCGTCCTGCCAGGTATCGGTCACACCGACCTTGTCCTTGAGCTCCAAAACAATCCGCTCGGCGGTCTTTTTGCCCAGGCCCTTGATCCTCGAAAGTTCGGCAACATTGCCCGCCACCACGCAGCTTTTGAACCGCGCCACCGGCAGACCGCTCAGGACCGCCATCGCGATCGCCGGGCCGATCCCGCTCACCCGCTCGATGAGCATCAAAAACACATCGCGTTCCTCCTCACTCGCGAAGCCGTAAAGCGTGTGCGCCGTCTCACGAATGTGCAAATGCGTCCGCAAATCCACCTCCAGACCCTCAACCGCGTGCAGCCGGTCGAAGGTGGAAAGCGGCACCAAGACCTCGTAACCAACCCCATGGACATCCACCACCAAGCGGTTCGGATATGCCTCAATCACCTTGCCACGAAGTCTTGCGATCATTGCCATCGAAAGATGATGGACCGCCCGTCGCCGTCAATCATCAATCAAGATCCATTGCGAAATCCCTTTTAAACCAACCTCAATCCGCACAAGTACCAACATCGTTGTCCTGCATCATTTACAAACCCAACCATCAAGCATCCATCTCTAGCCGGTAACGCGGGACCTTGGAATCAACCTCGCGACTCCACGCATCGATACCTCCTCGCAGGCCGAGGCTTTGATGGAGACCATGCCCGCGAAACCACGCAACCTGGTCAAGTACATGCCGACCGCTGTGATCGTACAAAAGAATCTTCGCCGCCGGATCACCGGCGAAAATCGCTTGCTGGAGCTCCTGCGTGAGAAATTCCGAAGGCTCGATCTTCACCGCCTCGTGTTCTTCTCGCGTGCGGACATCGATGAGCCGGAAGTCCTGCAGTTTCTCGTGGGCCTCAACCGGCTCGATCAGCATCGAAAGATCATGCCGGTGGCTGTCGAACAAATGGGCAAGCACCTCCCCCGCATCCAACTCCGATCTCGCGCAAAGCTCAGCCAGCGTTTCCTTGTCGGAAAACGCGCAGCTCTGGCAACCGCCGAGATGATAGCGGGCAAAAAGCGCGCGCTTGGCCCCGGGCAAGGCCTGCATCAGGTCGCCCATCGCCGAATCCGAATTCAATTCATCCGCTCGCACACCGCCACCATACCAGCCCCCGCGCCCTCGGCAACCCATCGCTTTTCCATTGTTCATCCGCCCGTTCCGGTGAAAGATTCCGGCGCATGACCCGGCGAAACGAGCCAGACGAACCCAGGATTTACTTCCTGCCCAACCTCATGACCGCCTGCAATCTCGCCTGCGGATTCTTTGCGGTGCTCATGATTTTCAAAGGCCTCATCGAGGTCCAGAAAGTCACCGGCGTCACCCCGCTTTCGGCCAAAGAGTACTACGAAATTTCTCACCGCTACTACGAGTACGCGATCATGCTGATCTTCGGCTCCTGCCTCTTCGACCTGCTCGACGGCCGACTCGCACGCCTTGGTGGTCAGGACTCGCCATTCGGCCGGGAGTTCGACTCGCTTGCCGACATCATCTCCTTCGGCATGGCCCCCGCCATGCTGCTCTCCCGCGCAGTGCTCTTCCCCCTCGGCAATGCCGGATGGGCGATCGCGCTGATCTATCTCGTTTGCGGAGCGATGCGACTGGCAAAATTCAACTGCCTCGCCGCAATGCCGAAAAAACCCGGCGACTCGAACGACTTCCGCGGACTCCCGATACCAATGGCCGCAGGTTTCATCGCATCACTCACCTTCCTGCTCATCGACCTCTACCAAAACGACCACGAACTCAAGATGTGGAAGTATGTGCTCGCCGGAGCCATGCTCGGACTCTCGCTTTTGATGATCAGCGACATCCGCTACCCAAGCTTCAAGAAAGTCGATTGGAAAACCCGCGGCACCCTCGGTGCGATCATCATCGCGGTGCTCGTCATTTTCTTCACCGTGCAGTTCCGCTATGTGATGCCGGTCGTGCTGTTCAGCCTCTACCTGATTTATGGCATGGTACGTCCCTTCATCTCGCAAAAGATGAGACGCGAAATCGAAGTCGATGCCGCGGACGATATGGAGCCCCCTAACGAGCCACGCGATCCATGAACCCCAAACCAAGCCGCCCAAAGTGGCTCACACTCGTCCTTGTGCTGGCACCGCTGTGGCTGATCGTCTCCGCAGGCTTCGCCGTCCATCACCGCGTCACTTCCGAAGCCAGCGAAGAGCAACGCCCAAGAAACCAATTCTCGCGTTCGATCTCCGCAAAAGAAATCGGCGACGACCTTCGGAAAATCACCACATGGATCGGTGAACGCCACCCCTCAGGCGAAGTCCCGGCAAAAAATCTTACCCGCACCGCCGCATGGATCGAAGGCCTACTCGGCCCGTCAAACACCGGCTATGTGATCGAAAAAAAACAAACCCCTCTCCAGTGGCCGACCCTGATGGCAAAACTCCCCGGCAAGGATCCTAACAAGTCCGCTGTTTGGATCGTCAGCAGCTACGACAGCAAGGCCGGATCCAATGGCATCGAGGCCAACGCCACCGGGCTTGTCGCAAGCATCGCCGCCGCCCGTGCGCTCGCCGGCAGTGAAGTGAACGCCAACATCCACTTTGTGTTCCTCCCGCATTTTAATGACCCCGAATCCCCGCGCATGGAAAGTGCCGCGTTGTTGAAAAATCTGATCGCAGAAAACCCGCTACCAAAAGCAGTTCTCTGCATCGAAGCGATGGGCGCTCAAGCCGCGCTTCAGGCGAGCTCACGCGATGCCACGCTACTTGCCAATTTGCCACTGCACGACCTCGCCACCGCCGTTGAGGCCGATCCCGCCTGCCTCGATGACGACAAGGACCTTGCCAGCGTGCTTTTCGAAATGGGACTGCCCGCCACACGCATCGCCAGCCGCCCACCCCTCGCCAGCGATGAACCCGATGACCGGATGCCCGCCGAATCGACCCTTGCCCAAACTGCCATTTATCTAACGGAATTGATCAAACGCTGCGTCAATTCACGCTAATTTCCATTTGAGATTTTCCGCGTCTGACGGAAACTTTTCCCCCAAGCCCCCCCATGACTCATCACGATCTTGAGCCATCATTCGTCTCCCACGCCCCGGGCTATTGGCCCCAAGAAGCGATGGCCGATTGGAATGACGCGAAGTGGCAGCTGCGCAATCGCGTGGACTCGCTCACCGAACTCGAGAGTCATCTCAATCTCACCCAAGAAGAACGCGCCGGCGTTCTGCTCGCGGGAAACAAACTCGCGATGTCGATCACCCCGCACTTTTTCAACCTCATCGACCGCGACAACCCCGATTGCCCGATCCGCCGTCAGGTGATCCCGCGCATCGAGGAAGGCTGGAATGCCCCCGAGGAATTATCCGACCCTTGCGGAGAAGATTCGCACATGCCAGTGCCGGGCCTCGTGCATCGCTATCCCGACCGTGTGCTGTTTCTCGTGACCGACCGTTGCGCTTCCTATTGCCGCTATTGCACCCGCTCGCGCGTGGTTTCCGGCGTTGGCGAACAACATCTGGAAACCCAATGGGAACCTGCATTCAAATACCTTCAGGAACACACCGAGATTCGCGATGTGCTTCTTTCCGGCGGTGACCCACTTCTGTTTTCCGACGTTCGACTCGACAAGCTGCTCACCCGGCTACGCTCGATCCCCCACCTCCAATTTCTCCGAATCGGTTCGCGCATTCCGATCTTCCTACCCCAGCGCATCACACCGGCACTTTGCGAGGTACTCAAAAAACATCACCCGCTTTTCATCTCGATCCACACCAACCACCCACGCGAACTCACCTCGGAAGTCCGCGATGCGCTGAGCCGCCTCGCCGACGCCGGCATTCCGCTCGGCAACCAAAGCGTGCTGCTGCGCGGCGTGAATGATTCGGTGGAAGTGCAAAAATCCCTCGTGCACAAGCTGCTGATGTGCCGTGTGCGCCCCTACTATCTCTATCAGTGCGATCTCATCAACGGCTCCTCACACCTGCGCACTCCCGTTGCCGATGGCGTCGCGATCATCGAAGGCCTGCGCGGCCACACGACTGGCTACGCGGTGCCGCAATTCGTCATCGATGGACCCGGCGGCGGCGGAAAAATCCCGATCAACCCAAACTACCTGATCGACCACTCGCCCGGACGCGTCACGCTGCGCAACTACGAAGGCGAAACCTTCGAGTATCCGGACCCCAGCCGAATCTCGCAGTCGTCGCTCGCACAACTTCACGAACTCGCGCTCAATCGCTGTCCGTAATTTTTTAGCCCGCTCACAGCGGCAGATCGTAACTCCGGCCACCGAGGCCTTCGTACCAACGCACATAAGCGCGGTTGACCATGCCATATCCGCCAGGCGTCGGGTAATCGCCGGTGAAATACCAATCGCCGCACTCGCCTTGGATCGAGTCGTGCAGGTTTTGAATGGTCTGGAAAATGACCTGAAGTTCGCCGTTCCAATCAATGTCTTCTGGATAGACCATGCGGCTGATTTCATCCGAAATCTGCGCGTCGTTGAAGGCCTCGTACACCGGCTTCACACGGTTGACCTGCTGAGCGACGGGTTTCTTGAGCTCCTCAAGGCAGTCGCGGTAAATGCGGTCGAGCAAGGACTGGCGCCCAGCCCGACGATGCAGCGCAACGGCCGCTTGGAAAGCGATGAACTTGCCAAGCTCGGACATGTCGATGCCATAGCAATCGGGATAGCGAATCTGCGGCGCGGTTGAGCACACGACAATCTTCGCCGGTTTAGTGCGCGCGAGAATCTTGAGAATCGATTTTTTGAGGGTCGTACCCCGTACCACCGAGTCATCGAGCGCGACAAGATAGTCGCCGGGATTCACGATGCCATAGGTGATGTCGTAAACATGCGAAACCAGCGTGTCCCGGCCCTTTTCCTGCGAAATGAATGTCCGCAGCTTGATGTCCTTGTGCGCGATCTTTTCACCACGCGGCCAGTTACGCAAAATCAGCTCATCCACCACATCCGGCGACAATGTACCATCGGCGGCGGCCTTGAGTATCTCCTCGCGCACCTGCTTGCGGCGATGAAGTCGCAAGCCATCCATGAGACCATAATAAGCAGTCTCGGCAGTGTTCGGAATGAAGGAAAACACGGTCTTTTCATACAGACCGCCTATCGCATCGATGACCTGCGGCACGAGCGCCGCACCCATTGACTT